>NZ_JBIVOW010000017.1:0-209324 GCF_044754325.1 Streptomyces sp. NPDC093097 | reverse complement strand
CGCCCGGTTACATTCCGAACCCGGAAGCTAAGCCTTTCAGCGCCGATGGTACTGCAGGGGGGACCCTGTGGGAGAGTAGGACGCCGCCGAACAATTTTTCAAGGACCCTTGGTCCCAGCGTTCAGCTGGGACCAAGGGTCCTTTTGCTTTGCCGGAGCGCGCCGAAGGGATCGGTGCGTGAGAATGAATGCAGTACCGAAGACAGGAGTCACGCCGATGTCCACCAACTCTTCCGACGATCGTTCGGAGCGCCGTCCGAGGCGCGACGGCGGTGACCGTGGTGGTTTCCGGCGTGATGACCGGCGGGACGACCGCGGTGACCGCGGCGGTTTCCGGCGGGACGACCGCGGGCCGCGTCGGGACGACCGCGGGCCGCGTCGGGATGACCGCGGGGGCGAGCGCGGCGGTTTCCGGCGCGACGACCGGCCCGAGCGTCGGGACGACCGGGGCGGCGACCGCGGTGACCGTGGGGGCTTCCGTCGTGACGACCGTCGTGACGAGCGGCGGGATGACCGTGGTGGCTTCCGGCGTGATGAGCGTGGGGGCGAGCGCGGTGGGTTCCGTCGGGATGACCGGCCCGAGCGTCGGGACGACCGGGGCGGGTTCCGGCGGGATGACCGTCGGGACGACCGGGGCGGCGACCGCGGGGGTTTCCGGCGGGACGACCGCGGCGGTGAGCGTGGTGGGTTCCGGCGGGACGACCGCGGTGGGAGCAGTGACCGCGGCGACCGGGGCGGTTTCCGGCGGGACGACCGTGGGCCGCGTCGGGATGACCGCGGGGGCGAGCGCGGCGGTTTCCAGCGCGATGACCGGCGTGATGAGCGGCGGGACGACCGCGGTGACCGTGGGGGCTTCCGGCGGGACGACCGTCGTGACGAGCGGCGGGATGACCGTGGTGGCTTCCGTAGGGACGACCGCGGCGGCGAGCGTGGTGGATTCCGGCGGGACGACCGGGGCGGCGAGCGTGGCGGGTTCCGGCGGGACGAGGAGCGTGGTGGCTTCCGGCGCGATGAGCGTGGGGGCGAGCGCGGTGGGTTCCGGCGGGACGACCGGCCCGAGCGTCGGGACGACCGGGGCGGGTTCCGGCGGGACGACCGTCGGGACGACCGCGGTGACCGCGGGGGTTTCCGGCGGGACGACCGGGGCGGTGAGCGTGGTGGGTTCCGGCGGGACGACCGTGGGCCGCGGCGGGATGACCGTGGGGGTTTCCGGAGGGATGACCGGCGGGACGGGCCGCGGCGGGACGAGCGTCGGGACTGGGACCGTGACCGGGAGCCGATCAAGCGGTTGCCGATTCCGGAGGACGTGACCGGCGACGAGATCGACAAGGCGGTGCGGCAGGAGCTGCAGAGCCTGCCCAAGACGCTTGCCGAGGACGTCGCCAAGAACCTGGTGATGGTCGCGCGGCTGCTGGATGAGGACCCTGAGAAGGCGTACGGGTACTCGCGGGTGGCGCTGCGGCTGGCGTCCCGTGTCGCGGCGGTGCGGGAGGCCGGGGGCTTCGCGGCGTACGCGGTCGGGAAGTACGCCGAGGCGCTGAAGGAGTTCCGGGCGGCGCGGCGGATGACCGGCAGCGCGGAGCTGTGGCCCGTCATGGCCGACTGCGAGCGGGGGCTCGGGCGGCCGGAGAAGGCGCTGGCGATGGCCGGTGAGCCCGAGGTGCAGCGGCTGGACCGGGCCGGGCAGGTCGAGATGCGGCTGGTCGCGGCCGGGGCCCGGCGGGACATGGGCCAGGCCGAAGCGGCGGTGGTGACGTTGCAGAGCCCCGAGCTGGCGTCCAACGCGGTGCACCCGTGGACGGCGCGGCTGCGGTACGCGTACGCGGACGCGCTGCTGGAGGTCGGGCGTGACGGCGAGGCGCGGGACTGGTTCGCCAAGGCGCTGGAGGCCGACCAGGCCGGTACCACGGACGCCTCGGACCGGCTGGCCGAGCTGGACGGGGTGCAGTTCACCGATGCGATGGCCGAGGACGAGGCCGACCAGGCCGACGAGGCCGACGAGGACGACGCCGCGGGGGAGTCGGAGTCCGGCAAGGGGCCTGAGAAGGCCGAGTAGCGGTGCGGCCGGTGTAGGTGCCGGCGCGTAGTGCAGCAGTGAGAGGGGCGGGCCCGGTGGGCCCGCCCCTCTTGCTGTCTGTGGGGGTGGTGTGGGTCAGGGGGCGTACGGGGCGATGGGGTTGTGCAGGGTGCCGATGAGCTGGAGGGCGCCGGCCGGGTCCTGGAGGTCGACCATCTGCTCGTTGTTCCGCAGCTGGAGGCGGTTGAGGCAGGAGAGGGCGAACTCGGGGGTGAACATGTCGTACTCGGCGAAGCGGTCGGCGAGGTGCGGGTGGGCCGCCTGGTAGTCGGTGATGCAGGCGGCGACGGTGCGCCAGAAGGTGTCCTCGTCCAGGATGCCGCGGTCGGCGAGGGTGGCGGCGAGGAAGCGGAAGAAGCAGTCGAAGACGTCGGTGAAGACGGAGAGCAGCTTCTTGTCCTCGGGGACGTCGGCGCGGATGCGTTCGACGGTGGGGGGCAGGACCGCGTCGGCGGACATCACGGCGATCTCCTCGGCGATGTCCTTGAAGATCACGCGGGCCACCGCGCCGTCCTCGATGACCAGGATGGCGTTCTCGCCGTGCGGCATGAAGACCAGGTCGTAGGCGTAGAAGGAGTGCAGGACCGGGGTGAGGTAGCCGTCGAGGTAGCGGCGGAGCCAGACCTCGGGGGCCAGGCCGGACTCCGCGATGAGGGCGGCGGCGAAGGACTCGCCGTCGCGGTCGGTGTGGAGGAGGGAGGCCATGGTGGCCAGCCGCTGGCCCGGTGCGAGGGTGGGGACGGGGCTCTCGCGCCAGAGGGCGGCGAGCATCTTGCGGTACGGGGAGCCCTTCTCGGTGGCGGCCTCGTACTGGCGGTGGTGGTAGCCGACGGCGGCGCGCTCGCGGATGATCGAGAAGCGGGCGGCGCGGAAGGTGTCGTCGGCGTCGATCAGGCGGGCCAGCCAGTCGTTGATGGCGGGGGTGGCCTCCATGTAGGAGGCGGAGAGGCCGCGCATGAAGCCCATGTTGAGGACCGAGAGGGCCGTTTTGACGTAGTGCTTCTCGGGGCTGGTGGTGTTGAAGAAGGTGCGGATGGACTGCTGGGCGAGGTACTGGTCGTCGCCGGGGCCCAGGCAGACCAGGCGGCGCTGGGCGACCTCGGCGGCGAAGGTGACGGAGAGCTTGTTCCACCACTGCCAGGGGTGGGTGGGGAAGAGGTAGTAGGCGTCGGGGTCGAGGCCGAGGGAGGTGAGGGTGGCGGTGAAGCGGGCCCGGGTCTCGGCGGGCAGCTCGGCGTCGATGAGGGTGGCGTAGTCCAGGCCGGCGCCGGCGGTGAAGGTGGTGTGGTCGCGGTGGGCGGCCAGCCAGATCAGCTCCAGCGGGGCGGCGGCCTCGGGGGCGTAGGCGTGGTACTCGTGGACGCCGAAGCCGAGGCGGCCGTTGTTGGCGACGAAGCAGGGGTGGCCCTCGGTCATGCCGGTCTCGATGGCCTGGAAGCCGGCGCCGGCCAGCTCGGCGGCGGTGGGGGCCTTGCCCGCGAGCTTGTACGCGGCGCCGGAGAGGGTGGAGCTGATCTCCTCCAGGTAGACCGGCAGGACGGCCGCGGACAGGCCGAGCGAGGTGTGGAACTCGGTGATGAAGTCGAGGGCGTCCAGGGGGAGTTCGGCGTCGGCGCGGTGGCGGGTGATGCTGTCGGGGTCGATCTGCCAGTGGTCGAGGGCGCGTCTGCGGGCGGTGAAGCGGTAGCTGGTGGTGGCGTCGTCGCTGTGCACGGCGTAGCGGTCGGCGTCCGGCAGCGGTTCGGGCGTCAGCAGGCGTTCGTGGGCGAACTCGGCGAGGGCCTTGCGGACCAGCGCGCGGTTGGCGCGTGCCCACAGGTCGGGGGTGAGGTGGGCGACGGCGTCCTGGGCGGGCGTGTGCAGGGGGGCGGCGGCGGGCATCAGCGGTCTCCTCGGGTGGCCAGGAACTGGTCGCGGGTGCAGGTGCTGAGGTAGGCGTCCTTGGCGGGCAGCGAGACGGTGCGGACGATCTCGAAGCCGACGGCCTTGTTGAGGGCGTGGACGGCGGTGTTGCGGGTGTCGGGTTCGACGACCACGCGCCGGACGGCCCCGTCGGCGAAGAGCATCTCCATGACGGTGGTAAGGACGGCGCGGGTGAAGCCGCGGACCGGGGTGTCCGTGGGGGCGGTCAGGAAGTGCATGCCGATGTCGCCGGGCTCGGCGGCGTGGATGCCGACCAGTTCGCGGTGGGCGGGGTCGTAGCGCTCCATGAGGAAGGCCGGGGAGCCGTTGTGCAGGCCGAGGAAGGCGTCGTGGTGCGGGTCGGCGTCGATCCGGGCGAACTCCTTCTCGACGGCGGGCAGGTCGCAGTCCTGCATCAGCCAGAAGACGGCCTTGGGATCGGTGACCCAGGTGTGCAGGACGGGGGCGTCGCCGGTGGGGTCGACGGGCCGCAGGGCGAACTCCCCGAGGGCGGGGTCGGTGCGGGTGAAGACGGGGGCGGTGCTCATGCCGATGCCTCGCTCGGCCTCGCCTGCGCTCGGCGCGTACGTGTCGATGCTGCGCTCGCTCATGCGGGGATCTCCGTGGGGTGGTGCGGGCCGGCCGGGGCGGCGAACTCCTGGAAGGCGATGGCCTTCTCGACCGGGTAGGGCTCGCGGCCGAGCAGTTCGCGGATGAGGCAGGAGTTGCGGTAGGCGGCCATGCCGAGGTCGGGGGTGACGAAGCCGTGGGTGTGCAACTCGGCGTTCTGCACGTAGATCTCGCGGCGGTCGTTGTCGATGCTGTAGTTGCGGGCGACGTCGTAGCGGCCGGCGGCGTCCCAGGAGATGCGGTCGCGGATCGGCTCCAGGAAGTCGGGGACGCGGTAGCGGTAGCCGGTGGCGAGGACCAGGCCCTCGGTGGTGAGGGAGAAGTCCCGGCCCTGCTCCTCCTGGCGGAGGCCGAGGGTGTAGGTGCCGGTGGCCTCGTCGTAACGGGCTTCTTGCAGGCTGGAGTTGGTCAGCAGGCGGGTGCGGACCGGGCCGTCCAGGCGCTTCTGGTAGAGCAGATCGAAGATCGCGTCGACGAGGTCGGAGTTGATGCCCTTGTAGAGGTGCTTCTGGGTGGCGTTGAGACGGTCGCGGGTGGCCGTGGGGAGGGCGTGGAAGTAGTCCACGTACTCCGGGGAGGTCATCTCCAGGGTGAGCTTGGTGTATTCGAGGGGGAAGAAGCGGGGGGAGCGGGTGGCCCAGGTCAGCTCGTAGCCGTGGGTGTCGATGTCCTGGAGGAGGTCGTAGTAGATCTCCGCGGCGCTCTGGCCGCTGCCGATCAGGGTGATGCTGTCCTTGGCCTGGAGGGCGGGCTTGGCGTCCAGGTAGCCGGAGTTGTGCAGGGCGTCGCCGCCCAGGTCGCGGCAGGCGTCGGGGAGGTGCGGCGGGGTGCCGGTGCCCAGGACGAGCTTGCGGGTCCGGAAGGTGCGGTGGGTGCCCTGGTGGTCGGCGTGGACGAGGTAGACCTCGGCGCGCTCGTCGTACTCGACGGCGGTGACCTTGTGGGAGAAGCGGACGGTGTCGAGCTTGCCGGCGGCCCAGCGGCAGTAGGCGTTGAACTCGGCGCGCAGCGGATAGAAGCTCTCGCGGATGTAGAAGGAGTACATCCGGCCCGATTCCTTCAGGTAGTTGAGGAAGGAGAAGGGCGAGGTGGGGTCGGCGAGGGTGACCAGGTCGGCCAGGAAGGGCACCTGGAGGTGGCTGCCGTCCAGCATCATGCCGGGGTGCCAGTCGAAGCCCGGCCGGTCGTCGAGGAAGAGGCCGTCGAGTTCGTCGAGGGGGGCGGTCAGGCAGGCGAGACCCAGGTTGAAGGGGCCCAGGCCGATGGCGAGGAAGTCGTAGGGGGGCTCGTGGGGGACGGTCACGGGGGCTCTCCGCTAAGGGGGTCGGGGCGGGGGGTGGTCAGCGGGCGCTGAGGACCGGCGCGGGGCGGTCGGCGCCGGGCTGTTCGGCGAGGTGGCGGCCGGCGTGCTCGGCGATCAGGTCGAGGACGGCGGCGATGTCGTCGAGCGTGGTCTCCGGGTTGAGTAGGGTGAACTTCAGGTAGTGCCGGCCGTCGACCGTGGTGCCGGCGACGATGGCGTCACCGGAGGCGAACAGGGCTTCCCTGGCGTGCAGATTGACCCGGTCGGTCAGCTCGGGGTCCTGGGTGCCGCCGGGGAGGTAGCGGAAGACCAGGGTGCTGAGCCGGGGCTCGACGACGACCTCGAAGCGCGGGTCGTCGTGCAGCAGCCGCCAGGCGTCCGCGGCCCGGTCGATGACCTCGTCGAAGAGCTCGCCGATGGCCTCGGCGCCCATGGTGCGCAGGGTCAGCCAGAGTTTGAGGGCGTCGAAGCGGCGGGTGGTCTGGAGCGACTTGTCGACCTGGTTGGGGATGCGCTGCTCGACCATCCGGCGCGGGTTGAGGTAGTCCGCGTGGTAGGTGACGTGCCGGAGCGTGGCGCGGTCGCGGACCAGCACGGCGCTCGAACTGACCGGTTGGAAGAAGGACTTGTGGTAGTCGACGGTCACCGAGTCGGCGCGCTCGATGCCGGTGAGCAGGGCGCGGCGGCGGGAGACCAGCAGACCGCAGCCGTAGGCGGCGTCCACGTGCATCCAGGCGCCGTGGCGGGCGGCGAGGTCGGCGATCTCGGGGAGCGGGTCGAGGGAGCCGAAGTCGGTGGTGCCGGCGGTGGCGACGATCGCCATGGGTATCAGGCCCTCGCGCCGGCAGCGCTCCAGTTCGGCGGCGAGCGCGTCGGCGCGCATCCGCTTGCTGTCGTCGGTCGGGACGGCGATGACGGCGTCGGTGCCGAGGCCGAGCAGGGTGGCGGACTTGCGGATGCTGAAGTGGCTCGCGGCGGAGGTGAGGATGCGCAGCCGGGGCAGGAGGGCGGCGCGGTGGGCGTCGGCGCTCTCGGCGTCGTCGGCGTCGCCGCGGGTCAGTTCCCGATGGCAGGTCTCGTCCCGGGCGAGCAGCATGGCCTGGAGGTTGGACTGGCTGCCGCCGCTGGTGAAGATGCCGTCGGCGGCCGGGCCGAGGCCGATCCGGTCGGTGGTCCAGTCGACCAGGCGGCGCTCGATGAGGGTGCCGCCGGCGCTCTGGTCCCAGGTGTCCAGGGAGGAGTTGACGGCGGAGAGCACCGCCTCGCCGACGAGGGCGGGGATCACCACGGGGCAGTTGAGGTGTGCGAGGTAGCGCGGGTGGTGGAAGTAGACCGCGTCGCGGAGGTAGAGCCGCTCCAGTTCGTCGAGGGCGGCGGCCGGGTCGTGGAGCGGGGTGTCGAGGTCGACGGCGGCGACGGCGGGGGCCAGTTCGTCGACGGAGACGCCGGTGAAGGGGCGTTCGGTGGTGGCGAACCGGTCGCTCAGGCGCGTGACGCTGTCGGTGACCGCGGCGCGGTAGCGGTCGGCGGTGCGGTGGTTGAGGAGATGGGTGCGGCTGTCGGCCGGATCCTCGGCCGGGTGCGCGAGGAGACTCATGGGGGTGCCCTCCCTGGTGCGGGGTCGACCGCGTCCTGTGCAGGGTGCGGGGGCGTGCACAGGGGCAGGGGGACCCGCCCGGTGACGCAGTGAGGTAAGCCTAACCTAACTGGATCACCGGGTGGGTGTGGGGTGCCCTGGTCGGGGCGCTTCGGGCGGGTCTAATCCCTTTCGTCGTCCAGGGTGCGCAGGACCAGGCCGGTGGCCGGCTTGGGGCCGAACGAGGTGGACTTGCGGGGCATCGTGACGCCCTGCTGGGCGAGTTGACGGACCGTCTCCTCGGAGGTGGCGCGCATCAGGACGGCCGATCCGCCGTGCCGGGCGGCCTGCGCCACCGCCGCCTCGGCGTGGTGCAGATAGCCGATGTCCGAGGGGTGGTCCGGGATGCGCCAGACCTCGTCCAGCAGGACGGAGTGCAGCACCGTCGCGTCCAACTGCCGCCAGGCCTCGGGCCGGTCGGCGCGGATCGCCCGGTCCAGCAGGCCGGGGTCGGGGCGGTCCAGGAGGTGGAAGGAGTCCGGGCCGCCGGCGAGGACGAAGGCGGCGCCGGGTGTCTGCTCCAGCGCCTCCAGCGCGGCGGACAGCTCGCCCGGCAGCCGGCGGGCCCGGAACGCGCCGGCCACGTCCGCCAGCGCCTTGGCCGGCGGCAGGTGCGGCAACACCCGGTGGATCGCCCGGACTTGGAGCGGATAGCGGGCGGTGTCGACCAGCAGCACCAGCCCGGAGGCCCAGGGGGAGTCGGGACCGGCGTCCGGGCGCTGCTCGTAGAGCCGCCGGTAGGTCGCCCAGCGGTGGTGGCCGTCGGCGATCAGTGCCTGGCGGTGGGCCAGGTCGGCGTCGACGGCGGCCAGCTCGGCGGGGTCGGTGACCGCCCACAGGCGGTGGGCGATGCCGTCCTCGGTGGTGGTGGCGAGCAGCGGGGCGTGCTGGGCGGTGCGCTCGATGACGGCGGCGGCGCCGTTGCCGGTGCCGTCGCTGCGGTACGACAGCAGCAGCGGTTCGAAGTTGGCGGCCGCGGCGCCCATCAGGGCGGCCCGGTCCGCGACCACCTCCGGGATGACGCCCTCGTGGGGCAGTACCGGGCCGTCCAGGCGGAGCGCGCCGATCAGGCCGCGCTGGAGGACGTCGCCGCCGCGCTGCTCGTAGACGTACAGCGCGGGCTCCGGGTCCGGTGTGAGGATTCCCTCTTCGCGCCAGCGGCGCAGGGTGTCGGCGGCCTGGCGGTGGCGGGTGGTCGGATCCGGGGCGTGCGGCAGGATCAGCCGGACGATGTTGTAGGGGTCGGAGGTCTCCAACTCCCGGACCTCGTCCGGGCGGACCACGACGTCATAGGGCGGGGAGGTGACCGCGGTGAGGCTGCTGACTCGGTCCGGGGCGTAGCGCAGGCCGCGGAACGGGAGGAGGCGGAGGCCGTCGGAACTGGTCATTGAAGAATGCTATGCCCGGACGCCGGTGCGGGATGATCGGGGGAGAGGCCGCGAGGTCCGCTCGGCACACTCTCGTCGTCCGCCCGAAGGGCGGGCTGGGCGGTGTCCGGCGCGTGCTCTCGGTGTGCCGGGTGAGCGCCCCAGTACGTCCAGTACAGGGGCGCTCGCCCGGTGCGGCGAGAGCGCCTGCCGGCCACCGCCCGGCAGACGGGAGTGCGACGAGCGGACCTGGGCCACGGACAGCCAGGAGCCGCGCGGCGGCGGACGGGCGGGCCCGGTGGTGCCGGGCGCCGCCCGCGCACCGCGCACGAGGAGCCCTCCGTACGGCACGGAGGGGCGAGGAAGCAGGACGGCATGAGCGAGCAGGTTCGCGGGCGAGCGGAAGGGAGCGGGCGGGGTCGGCCCGACGGGTGCCGGCAGGCGCTGAGCGCGGCGTACGACACGGCGCTGCTGGATCTGGACGGGGTGGTCTACGCCGGCGGGCGAGCCATCGAGCACGCCGTGGCGTCGCTGACCGCGGCCCGGGCCGGTGGCATGCACCTGGCGTACGTGACCAACAACGCGGCCCGTACGCCGCAGGCGGTGGCCGACCAGCTGTCCGGCTTCGGTCTGCCGACCACCGCCGAGGACGTGATCACCTCCGCGCAGGCGGTGGCCCGGCTGATCTCCGAGCAGGTGCCGGCCGGCTCCCGGGTGCTGGTGATCGGCGGCGAGGGGCTGCGGGTGGCGCTGCGCGAGCGCGGGCTTACGCCGGTGGACTCGGCGGACGACGGCCCCGCCGCGGTGGTCCAGGGCTACGACCCGTCGCTGGACTGGGAGCGGCTGGCGGAGGCCGCGTACGCGGTGCAGCGCGGGGTGCCGTGGTTTGCCTCCAACACCGATCTGACGATCCCCAAGGAGCGCGGGATCGCGCCCGGCAACGGCGCGCTGGTGGAGGTGGTGCGGATCGCCGCCGGCGGGGCGCCGCAGGTCGCCGGGAAGCCGCAGCCGCCGATGCACCGGGAGACGGTGCTGCGGACCGGCGCGCGGCGGCCGCTGGTCGTCGGCGACCGGCTGGACACCGACATCGAGGGCGCCTGGAACGGCGGGGTGGACTCCCTGCTGGTGCTCACCGGCGTCACCACCCCGGCGGAGCTGCTGGCCGCGCCGCCGGAGCACCGGCCGACGTACGTGGACGCCGATCTGCGCGGACTGCTGCGGCCGCAGCCGGAGGTGGCGGCGGACGGCACCGGCTTCGGCTGCGGCGGCTGGCGGGCCGAGGCGGCCGACGGCCGACTGGCCCTGGCGGGCGCGGGGGAGCCGCTGGACGGGCTGCGGGCGCTGTGCGCGGCGGCCTGGACCGCGGCGGGCGAGGGGAGTTACCCGGCGGACACAGCCAATGCGCTGGCTCTGCTCGGTATGTGAGGGAGCGTCAGAACTGGCCCCGTCGCGGGAAGCGGCGGGGCCCGTCTGCTCACTTGCCGGCGGTGGCGGTGGCCGCCGCGGTCAGCTCCGCGAGCAGCTCCTCCTCGCTGGCCCCGCGCCGCCAGTAGCCGGTGAACTTGACCGCCCGGCGGTCGAATCCGCGCTCCCCGACCAGATGCCGGCGCACCGCCTTGACGGTGCCGGCCTCGCCGGCGATCCAGGCGTACGGGGTGCCCTCGGGCAGCTCGGCGGCGCGCAGCGCGTCGACCGCCGGCTCGCCGTGGAGGGGGGTCGCGTGGTCCCGGACGAGCCAGTCGACCTCGGTGTCCGCGAAGCTCGGCAGCGGCTGCCGGTCGCCTTCGTGCCCGACCTCGATCCAGACCTTGGCCACGGTGCCCGGGGAGAGCCAGGCCAGGATTCCGGCGATGGCCGGCAGTGCGGTCTCGTCGCCGGTCAGCAGGATCCAGTCGGTGCCGGGCGGCGGCCGGAAGTCCACCCCGCCGTTGTCCTCGACGGCCGGCGCGAGCACGGTCAGCCGGTCGCCGGGCCGGGCCCGCAGCGCCCAGCGGCTGGCCGGGCCCCCGCCGGGGGAGGCCGGGGCGTCGGCGCCGTGCAGCGCGAAGTCCACGTCGAACTCGGCCGGGTCGTGGCGCTGTTCGCGGATGGTGTACGAGCGCATCAGCGGGCGTTCGGCCGGGTCCTGTCCGCGCCAGGCGGCGTACCAGCCGTCCCCCATGTCGTCGAAGACCGGCGCGGCCTGGTGGGGCTGCGGGAGGAACAGTTTGAAGCGCTGGTCCCGGCCGCCGGACGCCAGCTCCGCCAGCCGTTCGCCGGTGAAGGTGATCCGGAGCATGGACGGGCCGAGCCGCAGGGTGCGGACGACCTGGACGTCGAAGAAGCGGAACGGCGCGGCGGTGGGGGCGGCGGTCGCGGTCATGTCGGAACCTCCCGGGACGGTGCGGGCTGGGGCGGGGTGGAGCGGGCCGGTGGCGAAGTCGGCCCGGGGTGAGGTCAGTTGACCTTCTTCGCGTGCTCGATGGCCTGGGCGAGCGATTCCATGAGGGGCGCGGCGCCGGCGTAGGAGAACCGCGGCTCGCTGGCCCAGGGGGTGATCTGGCCGGCCTGGACGGCGGGCAGCTTGTTCCAGGACGGCTTGGCGGCGAGGTCCTTGGGCTGGAGAGTGGCGGTGCGGTTGTCCAACAGCAGGACGTCGGCCCGGTACTTGTCGGCGTTCTCCCAGCTCAGGCTCTCGAAGTAGCCGCCCTTGTCGAGGTGGTCGGGGACGATCAGGTCCACGCCGAGGGATGTGAAGTACTTCAGGTCCGCGTTGATGCCGGGGTTGGAGGCGTAGAAGAGGTCGGCGCTGCCGGAGCAGGCCAGGACCTTGACCGGGTGGGCGGCGGCGGCCCTGCGCAGGCGGGCCGCGGCCTTCTCGAAGCGGGCCTTGGCGTCGGTGACCTTCTTGGCCTTCAGGTCCGCGCCGAGCGCGGCGGCGAGGTCCGCGTACCGCCCGATGATCTGGTCCAGCGGCACCCGGGAGGCCGTGAGGGCAACGGACTTGGCCAGCTTGGTGATCTTGTCCTTGCTGTCGTCCGGGACGAACCAGAGCGCGTCCGGCTCGTACATGTTGGTGACCAGCAGATCGGGGGCGAGGCCCGCGTACTTCTCGACGTTGAACTGGTTGTAGGCGTTGCCGAGGATGGTGACCTTGTCGACGTCGAGGTCGCCGGCCTGCGGGTCGGGCTTGCCGTTCGCCAGCTTGGTGGGGCCGAAGACGCCCACGATCTGGTCGTCGATGCCGAAGTCGTGCAGCGCGGCGGCGGTGCCGGTGAACGCGACGATGCGGCGCGGGGTTTGGGGGAGTGCGACCTTCTGTTTGCGGTCGTCGGTGAAGGACCACGGGCCGCCCTTGCCGCCGCCGTCGCCCGAGCCCCCGGACCCCTTGCTCCCCCCGCAGGCGGCGAGCAGCGCGCCGATGCCGACGACGCCGCCCGTGGCCAGGATGGTGCGGCGGGACGGGGATACGCTTCGGGGGATTCTCATGGCTTTTGTGCTTCTCTCTGCGGGGGCACGTGCCCAACGGGCATGGCGGGTGGGCCGAACCGGGAGGGCCGGGAGATCGACTGCTTGTGAGGGTAGGCTAACCTAACTGTCGTGTTGGTTGACAGTCCCCCCGCTGACAGTCCCCCCGACGCGGCGCCGGTCCCCACCGCACCCCGGCGGCGATCCGCCGTCCGTGCCGTCGGGCTCGCCGCCTCCGTCGCCGCCCTCGCCGCCGTCGCCGTCCTCGGCATCGCCGTCGGCGCCAAACAGATCCCCCTGGACCAGGTGTGGCACGGGGTGTTCCTGTACTCCGGCTCCGACACCGACGTCGTCGTCCGGGACGTGCGGCTGCCGCGCACCCTCCTCGGCCTGCTGGCCGGCGCCGCCCTCGGCCTGGCCGGCACCGTCATGCAGGCGCTCACCCGCAATCCGCTCGCCGACCCCGGCGTGCTCGGCATCAACGCCGGCGCCTCGGCCGCGGTGGTCTCCGCCATCAGCTTCCTCGGCGTCACCTCGCTGTCCGGCTATGTGTGGTTCGCCTTCGCCGGCGCCGCGCTGGTCTCGGTCGCGGTCTACGTCCTGGGCGGCACCCGCAGCGCCACCCCGGTCCGGCTCGCGCTGGCCGGCACCGCGCTGACCGCCGTCCTCACCGGCTACCTCAACGCCGTCAACCTCATGGACTCCGCGGCGCTGGACCGGATGCGCTTTTGGACGGTCGGCTCGTTGGCGTCCGCGACCATGCCGACGGTGGCGCGGATCGCGCCGTATCTCGCGGTCGGCGCGCTCCTCGCGCTGCTGCTCGCCCGCCCGTTGAACGCCGTCGCGCTCGGCGACGACCAGGCGCGGGCGCTGGGTGCCAGGCTGACCCGCACCCGGGTGCTGGCGATGGTCGCGGTCACCCTGCTGTGCGGCGGCGCGACCGCGGTCTGCGGCCCGATCGTCTACGTCGGCCTGATGGTGCCGCACGCGGTGCGCGCCCTGACCGGACCCGACCTGCGCTGGATCCTGCCGTACTCGGCGGTGCTCGCGCCGGTCCTGCTGGTCGGCGCCGACGTGCTCGGCCGGGTGGTGGCCCGGCCCGGCGAACTCCAGGTCGGCATCGTCACCGCCGTCATCGGCGGCCCGGTCTTCATCGCCCTGGTCCGGCGGCGACGGATGGCCCAACTGTGAGCCCCACGGTGAACGGACGAGGCGCGCGAGGAGAGGCGGCGGAAGCAGTGGACGCGACAGTGAAGCCCGGGAAGTCCGGGGCGCCCGACGGGACTTCGGCCGGCCGGCGCCCGGCCCGCGCGGTGCGCACCGCGGGCGGGCTCTCGCTCCGGCTGGACCCGCGCGCCGTACTGGTCGGAAGCCTGCTGCTGGCCCTCGCGCTGGCCGCCGCGGTCGCCCTGATCGGCACCGGCGACTACCCGATGACGCCCTCGGAGGTGCTGGCCACCCTGACCGGCGGCGGCACCGCCGGCCAGGAGTTCATCGTCCACGAACTGCGGTTGCCGCGGGTGCTGGTGGGGCTGCTGGTCGGCACCGCCTTCGGGATCGCCGGGGCGGTCTTCCAGACCGTCTCCCGCAACCCGCTGGGCAGTCCGGACATGCTCGGCCTCTCCCAGGGCTCGTCGGTCGGCGCGCTCGTCGTGCTGGTGTGGCTGCACGGCGGGACCACCGCGGTGGCCGCCGGCGCCGTCGTCGGCGGGGTGGTGACGGGCCTGGCCATCTTCCTGCTCGCCTGGCGACGGGGCATCCACGGCTACCGCTTCGTCCTCGTCGGCATCGGCGCCGCCGCCATGCTCTACGCCGTCGTGCTCTACCTCCTGACGAAGTCCACCCTCTACGACGCGGCCCGGGCCACCACCTGGATGACCGGTTCGCTCAGCGGCCGCGACTGGAGCCAGGTCTGGCCGCTGGCCGCGGTCTGCGCGGTGCTCGTCCCGGTGGTGCTGCTGCACGCGCGGCCGCTGCGGATGCTGGAGATGGGCGACGACGCGGCCGCCGCGCTGGGCGTGCGCACCGAACGCGTCCGCGTCACCGCCCTGTTGGCGGCCGTCGTCCTGGTCGCGGCCGGTACCGCGGCGGCCGGCCCGATCGCCTTCGTCGCCCTGACCGCGCCCCAACTCGCCCGCCGGGCCACCCGCTCGCCCGGCCCCAACCTGCTGCCCGCCGCCCTCATGGGCGCCGCCCTGCTGGTCGGCGCGGACTGGGCCGCCCAGCGCCTCTTCGGCGCCGACCAACTGCCGGTCGGAGTGCTGACCGGTGTCCTCGGCGGCGGCTATCTGCTGTGGCTGCTGGTCGCCGAGCGGAAGGCGGGACGGGTGTGAACGAGTGGGGCGGGCGCGCCGGGCAACGGTGCGCGCCACGCGCCCGCGGCGCGCACCGCGGCGGTGCGCCCTCGACGTGAGCGGCCCCGCCCCGCCCGCCCCCGCGCCCCCAGCGACCCGACGACCCCCACCACCCCCAGGAGCCCCCATGAGCCGTCTCACGGCCGAGGACCTCACCCTCGCCTACGACCAGCGGACCATCGCCGAGCACCTCTCGGTCGCCATCCCGGACCACTCCTTCACCGTCATCGTCGGCCCCAACGCCTGCGGCAAGTCCACCCTGCTGCGGGCGCTGTCGCGGATGCTCAAGCCGGCCGCCGGCGCGGTCCTGCTCGACGGCGAGCGGATCTCCTCGCTGCCGGCCAAGCAGGTCGCCCGGACCCTCGGCCTGCTGCCGCAGTCCTCGGTCGCCCCCGACGGCATCACCGTCGCCGACCTCGTGGCCCGCGGCCGCTACCCGCACCAGGGCCTGCTGCGCCAGTGGTCGGCGAAGGACGAGCGGATCGTCTTGGAGTCGATGGCCGCCACCGGCGTGGCCGGGCTCGCCGACCGGTACGTCGACGAACTCTCCGGCGGCCAGCGGCAGCGGGTCTGGATCGCGATGGCGCTGGCCCAGCAGACCCCGCTGTTCCTCCTCGACGAGCCGACCACCTACCTCGACATCCAGCACCAGATCGAGGTCCTGGACCTGTGCGCCACCCTCCACGAGGAGCAGGGCCGCACCCTGGTCGCGGTGCTGCACGACCTCAACCAGGCGGCCCGCTACGCCACCCACCTGATCGCGATGAAGAACGGCGAGGTGGTCGCCGAGGGCGCGCCCGCCGAGATCGTCACCGCCGAGCTGGTGCACCGGGTCTTCGGCATCGACTGCCGGATCATCGACGACCCCGAGACCGGCACCCCGCTGGTCGTCCCGGCCGCCCGCCGCCCCGCGAGGCCCGTCCCGGCGGCCGCAGTTACAGCAGCGTCCTGAGCCGCAGCAGATCGCGCAGGCCGGCCTCCAGCTTCACCCGGCCGCTGCCCCAGGCACGGGCGAAGTTGAGCCGGCCGTCCACCAGCGCGAGCAGATCGTCCCCGGTCATGGTCAGCCGGATCTCGGCCTTCTGCGGCGGCGGTCCGTCCAGCGCGGTCACGTCCCGCAGGGCGCCGCCGGCCAGCCGGCCGACGAAGGTGGTGTCGAGATCGGTGATGCGGCAGCTGACGGAGCGGTCGAGCGCCGCGGCGCTGCGCACCTCGCCGTCCGCCGAGGACAGGTCGTGGGCCAGCCGGTCGAGCGCGGCGCGGCACTGGTCGAGAGTTGCCATCGGGGCCGACGATACGCCAGGTCACGGACGCCCGGAGGCGCACGCCCGAGGTAGCGTCAAAGGCATGGCAGACCCGACGAACGGCCCGGAGCCGGCCGACCCCGGCGCCCCGGCCGCAAGCGCAGCGCCCGGGCCGGACCCCGCGCCGCCCGGTCCGGACCCGGCGGAGATCCCCGCGGGCCCGGCCCCCGCCGAGCCGGCCGGACCGCGGCCGCTCGGGGTCCCGGCGGCCCCCACCGGCCAGGCCGCGGTCGACGCCGCTCTGGCACGCCTGGCCGAAGCCGACCACCTCCCGGTGAGCGGCCACCTGGGCATGTACGAGGATGTGCACCGTGGGCTGCGCGACACCCTGGCCTCCCTCGACCAGCACCCCGGGCCGCCCGCACCCTTCCCGACGCACGACCGTCCCGGCCGTCCCGATCAATAGGAGCTGAACCTCAGGTGGCAGGAGTGGCACGACGCCGTCTCGACGCGGAGCTGGTGCGCCGCAAGCTGGCCCGATCCCGGGAGCACGCGAGCCAGCTGATCGCCGCGGGCCGGGTGACCGTCGGCGGGGCGACCGCGACGAAGCCGGCCACCCAGGTGGAGACCAGCGCCGCCGTGGTCGTCCGGGACGACGAGAACGACCCCGACTACGTCTCCCGCGGCGGCCACAAGCTCGCCGGCGCGCTGGCCGCCTTCGTCCCGCAGGGGCTGCGCGTCGAGGGCCGCCGGGCGCTGGACGCCGGCGCCTCGACCGGCGGCTTCACCGACGTCCTGCTGCGGGCCGGCGCCGGCCATGTCGTCGCCGTCGACGTCGGCTACGGGCAACTGGCCTGGCAGCTCCAGAGCGACGCCCGGGTCACCGTCAAGGACCGCACCAACGTCCGCGAGCTGACCCTGGAGCAGATCGACGACCTCCCCGTCGACCTGGTCGTCGGCGACCTCTCCTTCATCCCGCTGGGCCTGGTGCTGCCCGCACTGGTCCGCTGCGCGGCGCCCGACGCCGACCTGGTGCTGATGGTCAAGCCGCAGTTCGAGGTCGGCAAGGAGCGGCTGGGCAGCGGCGGGGTGGTGCGCAGCGCCGCGCTGCGGGCCGAGGCGGTCCGCGGCGTCGCCGACCGCGCGGCCGGGCTGGGACTCGGCGTCCTGGGGGTGACCGCGAGCCCGTTGCCCGGGCCCTCCGGCAATGTCGAGTACTTTCTGTGGCTGCGTGCCGGGGCTCCTGCACTGGACCCGGCAGATGTCGACCGTGCAGTGGCGGAGGGGCCCAGTTGACCACTACCCAGGCAGTTGAAGGCAGCGCAGCACCCGAGACCAGTCGCGACGGGCGGACGGTTTTCCTGCTCGCGCACACCGGCCGCCCGGCGGCCATCCGCAGTGCCGAACTCGTCGTCCAGGGGCTGCTGCGCAGCGGGATCGGCGTACGGGTACTGGCCGAGGAGGCCGCGGACCTGCCGCTGCCGGACCTCGTGGAACAGGTGGCGACCGAGCCGTGCGCGGCCGAGGGCTGCGAACTGCTGGTCGTCCTCGGCGGGGACGGCACGCTGCTGCGCGGCGCGGACTTCGCCCGGACCTCCGGGGTGCCGATGCTGGGGGTCAACCTCGGCCGGGTCGGCTTCCTCGCCGAGGCCGAGCGCGACGACCTCGACAAGGTCGTCGACCGCGTCGTGACCCGCTCCTACGAGGTCGAGGAGCGGATGACCCTCGACGTCCTGGTGCGCAACAACGGCGCCGTGGTGCACACCGACTGGGCGCTCAACGAGGCGTCCGTGGAGAAGGCCGCCCGCGAGCGGATGCTGGAAGTGGTCACCGAGGTCGACGGCCGGCCGGTCTCCCGCTTCGGCGGCGACGGCGTGGTCTGCGCGACCCCGACCGGCTCGACCGCGTACGCCTTCTCGGCCGGCGGCCCGGTCGTCTGGCCGGAGGTCGAGGCGCTGCTGATGGTCCCGATCAGCGCGCACGCCCTGTTCGCCAAGCCGCTGGTCACCTCGCCGCGGTCGGTGCTGGCCGTCGAGGTCCAGCCCAAGACGCCGCACGGGGTGCTGTGGTGCGACGGCCGGCGCAGCGTGGAACTCCCCGCCGGCGCCCGCGTCGAGGTCCGCCGCGGCGCCGTCCCGGTCCGGCTGGCCCGGCTGCACCACGCCTCCTTCACCGACCGCCTGGTCGCCAAGTTCGCACTCCCGGTGGCGGGTTGGCGGGGGGCGCCCCACTAGGGCGCGTCGTCACGCTCCCGTCGTCCGCCCGCGGGCTGTGCGGACGACGGGAGCGGCCGGCCGTGCGGTCCGGGCGGGCCCGCGGGAGTACCCCACACGGGGGGTGATCCGGAAGCGCGCGACGGTGGCCGGTCCGGTGCGCGGGCCGTGCGCCGGTCGGCCCCGGACGGGTGCCGCGCGGCGGTCGGCCGCCGTCCCGGTGGGGGTTTCCGCAGGTCCCGGGCGCGCGGCCGGGCCGGCCGGGGCGGGACGGGAGCGTGCGGGAGGTACCGGTGTGGGGGAGGCCGTCGCGGGGTGGCCCCGGGACCTCGTAAGGTCATACCCGTGTTGGAGGAGATGCGGATCCGGTCCCTGGGAGTCATCGACGATGCGGTCGTCGAGCTGTCCCCGGGCTTCACAGCCGTGACCGGCGAGACCGGCGCGGGCAAGACCATGGTCGTCACCAGCCTCGGCCTGCTGCTGGGCGGGCGCGCCGATCCCGCCCTGGTGCGGATCGGTGCCAAGTCGGCGGTGGTCGAGGGCAGGGTCACCCTCCCGTCCTCGTCCCCCGCGGCCGTGCGGGCCGAGGAGGCCGGCGCGGAGCTGGACGACGGCGCGCTGCTGCTCAGCCGCACGGTCTCCGCCGAGGGCCGCTCGCGGGCCCATGTGGGCGGCCGTTCGGCACCGGTCGGACTGCTCGGCGAACTCGCCGACGACCTGGTCGCGGTGCACGGCCAGACCGACCAGCAGGGCCTGCTGCGCCCGGCCCGCCAGCGCCAGGCCCTGGACCGCTACGCCGGCGACGCGGTCGCCGTCCCGCTCGCCAAGTACACCGCCGCGCACCGCCGGCTGCGCACCGTCGCCGCCGAGCTGGACGAGCTGACCACCCGGGCCCGGGAGCGCGCCCAGGAGGCCGATCTGCTCCGCTTCGGCCTGGACGAGATCGCCGCCACCGAGCCGCTGCCCGGCGAGGACGTCGAACTCGCCGCCGAGGCCGAACGGCTCGGCCACGCCGAGGCGCTGGCCGCCGCCGCGACCGCCGCGCACGGTGCGCTGGCCGGCGACCCCGAGGACCCCGAGGGCGTCGACGGCACGACTTTGGTCGCCGGCGCCCACCGCGCCCTGGAGGCGGTCCGCGGCCACGACCAGGAGCTGGCGGCCCTGGCCGACCGGCTCGGCGAGATCGGCATCCTGATGGCCGACGTCGCCACCGAACTCGCCGGTTACGCCGACGGCCTGGACGCCGACCCGCTGCGGCTGGCCGCCGTCGAGGAGCGCCGCGCCGCCCTTACCCACCTCACCCGCAAGTACGGCGAGGACCTCACCGCGGTGCTGGCGTGGTCCGAGCAGAGCGCCGCCCGGCTCGCCGAACTCGACGGCGACGACGACAAGATCACCGAGCTGGCCGCCGAGCACGACGCGCTCCGCGCCGAACTGGGCGAGCTGGCCCAGCAGTTGACCGACGCCCGGGCCGCGTCCGCGGAGCGCTTCGCCGCCGCGGTCACCACCGAGCTCGGCGAACTGGCCATGCCGCACGCCCGGGTGAGCGTCGCGCTGCACCAGACCGAGGTGCCCGAGGACGCCGACGGCATCGAGGTGGGCGGCCGCACCGTGGCCTACGGCCCGGCCGGCGCCGACGAGGTCGAGATCCTGCTGGCCCCGCACCCGGGCGCGCCGCCCCGGCCGATCGCCAAGGGGGCGTCCGGCGGTGAGCTGTCCCGGGTGATGCTCGCCGTGGAGGTCGTCTTCGCCGGCTCCGACCCGGTGCCGACCTACCTCTTCGACGAGGTGGACGCCGGCGTCGGCGGCAAGGCGGCCGTCGAGGTCGGCCGTCGGCTGGCCCGGCTCGCCAGGTCGGCGCAGGTCGTGGTGGTCACCCACCTCCCGCAGGTCGCCGCGTTCGCCGACCGGCAGCTGCTGGTGGAGAAGACCAACGACGGCTCGGTCACCCGCAGCGGCGTCACCGTGCTGGAGGGCGAGGACCGCATCCGCGAGCTGTCCCGGATGCTGGCCGGCCAGGAGGACTCCGAAACGGCCCGCGCGCACGCCGAGGAACTGCTGGCCACCGCCCGCGCGGGCGCATAGCGGCCGTGGCCCGTGGGGGGAGCGACATGACGACGAGGACGACGAGGACGACGACCGGCGGCAGGACGCCGGGACGGAGCGCGGTGCTGCTCGCCGCGGCGGGCGCGACCCGGGCCGTCTACGGGGCGCTGCGCCGCCGGCCACCGGGCGGCGCCGCCCGGTGGGAGCGGACGAACTACGCGGGCCGCACGGTCACCCTGCACGCCGGCCCGGCGGCCGCGCTCGGCACCGCGCTGGCCGCGGCCGGTGCGCCGGGGCTGCCCGCCCGGGCCCGCGCGGCCTCGGCGCTCGCCGTGCTGGCCGCCGGCGGCTGCGGCCTCTACGACGACCTCGCCGGCGCCGGGGACCCCCGGCGCGGCTTTCGCGCGCATCTGTCCGCGCTGCGGCACGGCGAGGTCACCAGCGGCGCGGTCAAGCTGTTCGGGATCGGCGCCGCCGGGCTCGCCGCCGGCGCCCTGCTCGAAGACCGCCCGGTCGACAAGGTGCTGGCGGGCGTGGTGATCGCCGGCTCGGCCCATCTGGTCAACCTCCTCGACGTCCGTCCGGGGCGGGCGGCCGGCGCCGCACTGGCGCTGGCCGCGCCGGGACTGCTGCGCCGCGGTCCGGCCGGGCCGCTGTCCGCCGTGCCGCTCGGCGCCGCGGCCGCGGTCGCCGCGGACGACCTCGGGGAGCGCACGATGCTCGGCGACGCCGGGGCGCATGCGCTCGGCGCGGCCCTCGGACTGGCCGTCGTCGCGGGATGGGGGTCCGTCCGGTCGAGCGGAGCCGAGAGTGGGGGAGGGCGGCTGGGGCTGGCCGCGCACGCCGCCGGGCTGGTCGCCGCCGCGGCCGTCGGGGACCGGATCAGCCGCCTGGCCGGGGCGCTCTGACGCACGTCCCACGGCCGCACCGCCGGCCCCGACGCCTCCGGGCCGGCGGAGATCCGGAGCGACCTGATCCGGACAGTGAAGGTCGGGTTCCGGACAGTGGTGGAGGCGGACCGGAGGGGCGGCTTCACCTCGTTCGGGCGGCAATCCGCGTGCTCATCATGTCGCCCATGTGGGTGGATCCGTCGATCCGAGGGTGAGACTTCCCACCGGAACGGCGTCTGCACGGTGCCGAATTGACGGTGCCCAACTGGCATCCTGGGCGCGGTGCGCCGTGCCGGGGCGTGCCCCCGCCGACCTGACCCCGGTCCGGACGCACTGTTGCACCCCGGTACATCGCGGCACCTCGCAGTGCCAAACCGCCCCGCCGGTACGGTTCGTACCGCCCCCGACCCAGGAGCCCTCCCTCGTGACCTGCACCCCGACTCCGCCGCACAGGCTGCCGCCGCTGCGCACGGTCCAGGTGCTCGGCCACGGCGGTGCCGGCAGCGCGGCGCACGTCCGTTCGCTGGCCGAAGGGCTGGTCGCCCGCGGGATCGGGGTGACCGTGTGCGCCCCGCCGCAGGCCGAGGAGGCGTACGGCTTCGCCGGGGCGGGCGCCCGGTTCGTGCCGCTCGACCCGCGGCTGGACCCGCCGGGCATGGCCGTGCTGCGGGCCGCCTGCTGGGACGCCGACCTGGTGCACGCGCACGGCCTTCGGGCGGGGCTACGCGCGTCGATGGCGCTGCGCGGACTGCGCGGCCCCCGCGGCTGCCGGGTCCCGCTCGTCACCACCTGGCACACCAAGGCGCACATCGAGGGCGCCCGGGCCGGGGTGGTGCACCTGATGGAGCGTCGGGTGGTCCGGGCCGCCGCGGTCGTCCTGGGTGCCTGCTCCGACCTCGTCGACCGGGCGCGCGAACGCGGCGCCAAGGACGCCCGCCTCGCCCCGGTCGCCATCCCGCACCCGCGGCCCGGCCCGGCCGCCGCGGACCCCGACCGCAGCCCCGACAAGGAACGCGCCGAACTGGGCGCGATGGACCGGCCGTTGCTGCTCGCGGTCGGCCGGCTCGACCCGTCCCAGGGCCATGACCTGCTGTTGGACGCGGCCCACGCCTGGTGCGGGCTCGACCCCCAGCCGCTGCTCGCGATCGCCGGCGAGGGCGGCCACCGGGCCGCGCTCCAGCACCGGATCGACAGCGAGCGGCTGCCCGTCCGACTGCTCGGCCGCCGCGACGACGTGCCCGAACTCCTCGCCGCCGCCGACCTGGTGGTGCTGCCCAGCCGTTGGGAGGCACGGTCCCTGATCGCCCAGGAGGCGCTGCGCGCCGGCGTCCCCCTGGTGGCCACCGACACCGGCGGCACCCGTGAACTGGTCGGCCGGGCGGCGGAGTTGGTCCGCTACGGCGACAGCACCGCACTGGCCCGTACGGTCGTGGGCCTGCTGTCGGACCCGCTGCGCCGCGAGGCGCTCGCCGCGGCCGGCCGCGCCCGGGCCGCCGGCTGGCCCAGCGAGAACGACACCGTCGCCCAGGTCCTCAGCGTCTACGACGAGTTGACCCAGCCGCCGCAGCCGGCCCGCCCGGCCTGATCCGGCCCGCCGGTCCTACTGGTCGGTGTGCCGCCGCGCCCGCAGCGCCAGCCGCAGTCCCAGCACGGTCTGCGGATCGTCCAGGTCCGTCCCCAGCAGCTGGCCGATCCGCGCCAACCGGTCGTAGAGCGTCTGCCGGTTGACGTTCAGATCGCGGGCGGTCTCCGCCTTGCGGCCCGCGCTGGCCAGATACGCCTCCAGGGTCGGCAGCAGCGGCTGGCGGGCGGCCCGGTCGTGGGCCAGCAGCGGGCCGATGGCGCGCTCGACGAAGTCGGTGAGCATCCCCTGCTCGCCGTGCTCCCGCATCCGCCACAGCAGCAGCTCGACGTCCAGCCGCCGGGCGTCGTGCCAGGAGACCTCCGGCAGCCCCCGGGCCGCGGCCGCCGCCTCCGCCGCGTGCCGCAGCCCGGGGCCGGCCGCCGCCCAGTCGCCGGCCGTGCCGACCACCACCACCGGGCGGTGCGCGGACGGCCGGTCCAGCCCGGCCCGGACCACTCCCGCGCGCAGCGCCTCGGCGATCCGGTCGGCCAGCGCCGCCCGGTCCTGGCCGGCCCGCAGCGCCACCAGCAGCGGCACCCGGCCCTCCACCGGCCGCACGCCGAGCAGTACCGGCACCCCGGGCGCGGCCAACTCCTCGCGCAGCGCCTGGGCGAGCAGCGCCCAGCTCCCGGGGGAGGGCAGCGCCGACGGCAGCCGCATCACCACCGGCAGCACCGGGTCGGCGCCCGGCCTGAAGCCCAGCAGCCGGGCCTGGGCCGGCGCCTCGGCCGCCGAGATCCGGCCCTCCGCCAGCTCGGCGAGGAAGTCGCCGCGGCCGCGGGCTGCCAGCACCTCCTCCTGGCGGGACTGGAGCATGACCACCGCCAGCAGGTCGGCGGCCCGTTCCGCGGCGATCCGGTGCACCGGCGCCGGCGGCCCGTTCACCGGCAGCAGCACCAGCCGGGCGCGCACCGCGTCCGGCCCGGGCCCACCGCCGGGCACCTCGATCCGCACACCGGCGTCCCGCAGCCCCTCCCAGGCCAGCAGCGGATCGGCGTCCGCCCCGCCGTCGTCGCCCTCCGGCCCGGCCGCGTAGAGCGGACTGCCGTCGGGCGCCTCCAGGCACAGCGGGTTGCCGGTGAAGACGGCGAGCAGCCGCAGCACCTCGGGGGCGCCGCCGCCGCGCAGCAGCACGTCGGTGCAGCGCCGCAGCAGCTCGTCGGCGCGGCGCAGCAGGGCGTAGTGGCTGTTGATGATCTCGGTGTGGATCTCCTCGGTGACCGTGACGTAGGGGACCTCGCGGTGCAGCTGGATCAGCGGCAGCCCGCAGTCCCGCGCGGCGTCGACCAGCGCCGTGGGCAGCGCGTCGAACCGCGACCCCAGCTCCACGACCAGCGCGGCGACGTCCCGTTCCGCCAGCTTGCGGATGAAGGCGCGTTGCTCGGAGGGCCGGGTGCCCACCCCGAGGCCGGTGGTCAGCAGCAGCTCACCGCCCTTGAGCAGCGAGGCGATGTGCGGGACCTCCCCGGCGTGCACCCAGCGCACCGGCCGGTCCAGCCGCGCCTCGCCGGCCAGTACCTCCGGCAGGCCGCGCCGCAGCGCAGGCAGCTCCAGCGCCCTGCGTACCGTGATGTCGGCTTCGATCGTCGCGTGCGGCCCCATGGCGCGAACGCTACCGCGCGTACGGCCGCCCGGAGGAATGTGCTCCGCATCGCCCCCGCCGGCCCCCGGGAAGCGTGGCCCTGGCCCGCCCGTGCGAACGCCCAACTCCCGTTCCTCTACGCCTACTTGACGATGCCGAGGGTCACTCGGCAGGGTGCCGCACGGTCCCACCGAGAGCGCTCACACACCGATGAGGAGCCGTATGATCACTCGCCGCACCCTGCTCGGCGGACTCACCGCCGGCGCCGCCACCGCCGCCCTCGCCGGCCGGGCCGCCGGCGCCCCCGTCCCCCGCGCGGCCGGCCCGCTCCCGCTGCACGTCGTCAACAACTCCGGCGCCTACGCCAACACCTCCGTCTGGATCTACGTCATCGGCACCGCCGGCGACCAGCAGGTCCACCTCACCCCCGACGGCCGCCTCGCCCCCGTCGCCCTCGCCGACAACGGCCCGGACGGCTTCACCGACTACGCCGTCCCGCTCGCCGCCGGCGGCACCACCACCGTCAACCTCTCCCCGATGTCCGGCCGGATCTACGTGGCCCTCGGCAGCAAACTCAAGATCAAGGCGGTCACCGACGGCAACGGCCGGCCGGCCCTGGCCACCCCCGCGGGCTGGGTCGCCGGCGACCCCAACTACAACGTGCTGCACGACTCCGTCGAGTTCACCTACGACGCCGGCGGGATGCACTGCAACACCACCATGGTCGACATGTTCAGCGTCCCGATCTCGCTGCGGCTGACCGGCGCCGCCGACCAGACCACCGGCACGCTCAAGGACGGCGCCCGCGACCAGATCTTCGCCGACGTCAAGGCCGCTGCCGGCTTCGACCGCCTGGTCATCGGCGACCGCCGGGTGATCGCCCCCAGCCACGGCCTGGAGGCCGGCCTGTTCGCCGCCGACTACTTCGCCCCCGCCATCGACGAGGCGTGGTCCGCCTACGCCGCCAAGGACCTCACCGTCAAAACCGTCGCCGGCACCTTCACCGGCCGCACCGGCGGCGGCCAACTCACCTTCCACGGGCCCGGCACGGTCTCCTTCGCCAAGCCCAGCACCCGCGACGTCCTCATGTGCGATGGCGCCCTGGCCGCCCCCAACGACCGCATCCGCGGCCCGATCGCCGCCGTCCTCGGCTCCGCCCTCAACCGCTCCACCCTGGCCGGCCACGCCACCCAGCCGGTCACCGACCCGGCCGCCTTCTACCAAGCCCAGCGCACCCACCACTACGCCCGCGCCATGCACGCCGCGACCCGGGACGGCAAGGCGTACGGCTTCCCCTTCGACGACGTCGGCAACTTCGCCGCCTACGTCGAGGACCACGCCCCCAAGGACCTCACCCTGACCCTGACGCGCTTCTGACGGGCAAACGCTGCCTGTTGCGGCACTAGCCCCCGTAGGCCCCGCTGGCGGTCAGCCGCAGCGCCGTGTCGATCAGCGGAACGTGGCTGAACGCCTGCGGGAAGTTCCCCACCTGGCGCTGGAGCCGGGAGTCCCACTCCTCGGCGAGCAGCCCCAGGTCGTTGCGGAGCGAGAGCAGCTTCTCGAAGAGCTTGCGGGCCTCGTCCACCCGGCCGATCATCGCCAGGTCGTCGGCCAGCCAGAACGAGCAGGCCAGGAACGCCCCCTCGTCGCCTTCGAGGCCGTCCACCCCGAGCCCCTCGCCGGCCGTCGGGTAGCGCAGCACGAACCCGTCCTCGGTGGACAGCTCCCGCTGGATCGCCTCGATGGTGCCGATGACCCGCTTGTCGTCCGGCGGCAGAAAGCCGACCTGCGGGATCAGCAGCAGCGACGCGTCCAGCTCCTGCGACCCGTAGGACTGGGTGAAGGTGTTCCGCTCCTTGTCGTAGCCCTTCTCGCAGACGTCCCGGTGGATGGTCTCCCGCAGGTCCTTCCACCGGTGCAGCGGCCCGTCCACGTCCCCGGACTCGATCAGCTTCACCGTGCGGTCCACCGCGACCCAGGTCATCACCTTGGAGTGCACGAAGTGCCGGCGCGGTCCGCGCACTTCCCAGATGCCCTCGTCCGGCTCGTCCCAGTGCTTCTCCACCCACGCGATCAACTTGATCTGGAGCAGCGAGGCGTAGTCGTTGCGGGCCAGCCCGGTCATGTGCGCCAGGTGCAGCGCCTCGGTGACCTCGCCGTAGACGTCCAGCTGGAGCTGGCCGGCGGCGCCGTTGCCGACCCGCACCGGACGCGAGTCCTCGTACCCGGGCAGCCACTTCAGCTCGGTCTCGCCCAACTCCCGCTCACCGGCGATGCCGTACATGATCTGGAGGTTCTCCGGGTCGCCGGCCACCGCCCGCAGCAGCCACTCGCGCCACGCCCGGGCCTCCTCGCGGTAGCCGGTGCGCAGCAGCGACGACAGGGTGATCGCCGCGTCCCGCAGCCAGGTGAAGCGGTAGTCCCAGTTGCGGACCCCGCCGATGCACTCCGGCAGCGAGGTGGTCGGCGCCGCCACGATCCCGCCGGTCGGTGCGTACGTCAGCGCCTTGAGCGTGATCAGCGAGCGCACCACCGCGTCCCGGTAGGGCCCGTGGTACGTGCAGTGCTCGACCCACTCCCGCCAGAAGTCCTCGGTCGCCTCCAGCGACACCTCCGGCTCCGCCAGCGCCGGCGGCTCGTGGTGCGAGGGCTGCCAGCTGATCGTGAACGCGATCCGCTCGCCGGGCGAGACCGTGAAGTCGGAGTACGTCGTCAGGTCCTTGCCGTAGGTCTCGGTCGGGGTGTCCAGCCACACCGAGTCGGGCCCGGCGACCGCGACGGTCCGGCCGTCCACCTTGTGGACCCAGGGCACCACCCAGCCGTACGCGAACCGCATCCGCAGCGCCGACCGCATCGGGACCCGGCCGCTGACGCCCTCCACGATGCGGATCACCTGCGGGACGCCGTCCCGCGGCGGCATGAAGTCGATCACCCGGACGGTACCGCGCGGGGTGTCCCACTCGGACTCCAGGACGAGCGAGTCCCCCCGGTAGCGCCGCCGGTCCGCGGCCCGCGGCTCCTCGCCGGCCGGCCCGATCCGCCAGAAGCCGTGCTCCTCGGTGCCCAGCAGCCCGGCGAAGACCGCCATCGAGTCGAAACGGGGCAGGCACAGCCAGTCGACGGTGCCGTCCCGGCACACGAGAGCGGCGGTCTGCATATCACCGATAAGTGCGTAGTCCTCGATGCGCCCGGCCACGTGCATCTCCCGTCGAACTGGAGTCACGCCCCCCATGGGACGTTGTGTGCTGTCCGTCCTGCCCATGAAACGTCGCCGAGCAGCGGGACCGGAGAACGGGCGGGGGTGGTGCCTTCCCGGACGGCTCGTAGCGCGTGTCCGAGCAGGATACGACGCAGGCGGGGGCGGTGCGCGGTGCTCACGTCGAGTGGGGTTGGGCCGAACGGGTGGCCTGGTCGAGGGCGCTCCGGGGGCGCCGCCGGACGCGACCATGCCCGGTCGCTGATAGCCTGGTACCCCGTGGACCGGTGGGATCCAGCAGAAATGCGGCACCCCCGAACCGCAGCGACTACCGCCCCCTGAAATCCCAGGGCGGCGCCATGTCGCCCCTCTCCACCTCGCGACCACGGGAGCTCCCTCTTGGCCATGCCGCCCAAATCCACGACGACCAAGCACCTCTTCGTCACCGGGGGCGTCGCCTCCTCGCTCGGCAAGGGGCTCACCGCCTCCAGCCTGGGTGCGCTCCTGAAGGCGCGCGGCCTGCGGGTCACGATGCAGAAGCTCGACCCGTACCTGAACGTCGACCCCGGGACGATGAACCCGTTCCAGCACGGTGAGGTCTTCGTCACCAACGACGGCGCCGAGACCGACCTGGACATCGGTCACTACGAGCGCTTCCTCGACGTCGACCTCGACGGCTCGGCGAACGTCACCACCGGCCAGGTCTACAGCACCGTGATCGCCAAGGAGCGGCGCGGCGAGTACCTCGGTGACACCGTGCAGGTCATCCCGCACATCACCAACGAGATCAAGCACCGCATCCGGCGGCTGGCCACCGACGACGTCGACGTGGTCATCACCGAGGTCGGCGGCACGGTCGGCGACATCGAGTCGCTGCCGTTCCTGGAGACCGTCCGCCAGGTCCGCCACGAGGTCGGCCGGGACAACGTCTTCGTCGTGCACATCTCGCTGCTCCCGTACATCGGCCCGTCCGGTGAGCTGAAGACCAAGCCGACCCAGCACTCCGTCGCCGCGCTGCGCAACATCGGCATCCAGCCCGACGCGATCGTGCTGCGCGCCGACCGCGAGGTGCCCACCGCCATCAAGCGGAAGATCTCGCTGATGTGCGACGTCGACGAGGCCGCGGTCATCGCCTGCCCGGACGCCCCCTCGATCTACGACATCCCCAAGGTCGTGCACGCCGAGGGCCTGGACGCCTACGTCGTCCGCAAGCTCGACCTGCCGTTCCGGGACGTGGACTGGACCCAGTGGGCGGATCTGCTCGACCGGGTCCACAACCCCGACCACGAGGTCAAGGTCGCCCTGGTCGGCAAGTACATCGACCTGCCCGACGCCTACCTCTCGGTGACCGAGGCGCTGCGCGCCGGCGGTTTCGCCAACAAGGCCCGCGTCAAGATCAAGTGGGTCACCTCCGACGACTGCAAGACCCCGGCCGGCGCCCGCGAGCAGCTCGCGGACTGCGACGCGGTCTGCATCCCCGGCGGCTTCGGCGACCGCGGTGTGGACGGCAAGGTCGGCGCGATCACCTACGCCCGTGAGAACAAGCTCCCGCTGCTCGGCCTCTGCCTGGGCCTGCAGTGCGTGGTCATCGAGGCGGCCCGCAACCTCGCCGGCATCGAGGGCGCCAACTCCACCGAGTTCGACCCGGCCGCGGCCCACCCGGTGATCTCCACGATGGCCGAGCAGATGGACATCGTCGCCGGTGAGGGCGACATGGGCGGCACCATGCGGCTGGGCATGTACCCGGCCAAGCTCGCCGAGGGCTCCATCGTCCGCGAGGTCTACGGCGACGAGCCCTACGTCGAGGAGCGCCACCGCCACCGCTACGAGGTCAACAACGCCTACCGCGGCGAACTGGAGAAGAAGGCCGGCCTGCTCTTCTCCGGCACCTCCCCGGACAACAAGCTCGTCGAGTACGTCGAGTACCCGCGCGAGGTCCACCCCTACCTGGTCGCCACTCAGGCGCACCCGGAGCTGCGGTCCCGTCCGACCCGTCCGCACCCGCTCTTCGCCGGTCTGGTGAAGGCGGCCGTCGAGCGGCAGGAGGGTGCCCGCAAGAAGGGCGCCAAGAAGTAAGCGGAACCCTGCCGGTTACGGTTGCCGGGGTACGGCCTCATCGAGGCGGTACCCCGGTTTCCGCGTTTCGGCACAGGTACACACAGGAGGACGCGCATGGCGATCAAGGACACCCCGGAGGAGTGGACCGTCACCGGGACCACGACGCCGTTCACCGGGGCCAAGACCAGCGTGCGCACCGACCGGGTCGTCATGCCGGACGGCTCCACCGCCACCCGTGACTACCAGGTCCACCCCGGCTCGGTGGCGGTCCTCGCCCTCGACGACGCCGGCCGGGTGCTGGTCCTGCGCCAGTACCGCCACCCGGTGCGGCACAAGCTGTGGGAGATCCCCGCGGGGCTGCTCGACGTCCCCGGGGAGAACCCGCTGCACGCCGCGCAGCGCGAGCTGTACGAGGAGGCGCACGTCAAGGCCGGCGACTGGCGGGTGCTGACCGACGTCTACACCACCCCCGGCGGCTGCGACGAGGCGGTGCGGATCTTCCTCGCCCGCGAGCTGTCCGAGGCGGAAGGGGAGCGCTTCGAGGTCTCCGAGGAGGAGGCCGACATGGAGCTGGCGCGGGTCCCGGTCGAGGAACTGGTCCGCGGTGTGCTCGCCGGCGAGCTGCACAACAACTGCCTGGTCGTCGGGGTGCTGTCGCTGGTCGCGGCGCGGGCCGGCGACGGCCTGGACGCCCTCCGGCCGGCCGACGCGCCCTGGCCGGCCCGCCCGTTCACGGCCTGATCCCGCGTCCGCCGCCCCGGGCGCCGGCCACCGCCCCGTCCGCCGCGCGGTCAGATCATCCCCCGATCCGATCGAGTGATCCAACAGCCCTGCTCCGCAGGGGTCGTGACGGATTGTGAACTACGCTCAGAAGGGTCCCCGTGCGCGCCCGCGACGGGGTCCAGCGCGCAGGCGGACGGGAGCGTGACCGGTGACGGACCAGGCGGTGGGCGGGGGGTACCTCGCGTCCCAGGCGGCGCGCGGGCCCGGCACGGCGGCACGGAACGGGCGGGGCGCGTTGCCCCGCCAGGACGCCGCCGCCCGCGCCGGCCTCCCGGGCTTCGCCGGCCGCCGCCACGAACTCAAGGAGCTGCGCGCCGACATCGGGCGGGCCGGCCTGGACACCCTCACCGGCCGCCGCGGCGCCCGCAGCCGAGTGCTGCTGATCGCCGGCCGCCCCGGCTCCGGCCGCACCACGCTCGCCGAGGCGCTGGTCCGGGAGGTCGCGGACGACTATCCCGACGGAGTGCTGCGGGCCGTCCTGACCGGCCGGGACGGCACCCCCGTCGGCCTCGCCCGCACCGCCCGCGACCTGCTCGCCGTGCTCGGCGCCGACGCCCCGCCCGGCGCCGACGAGGACCAACTGGCGGAGGCGGTGCGCACTGCCCTGGCCGGCCGGCGCTCGGTGCTGCTGCTGGACGACGCGCCGGGCGCCGAGTACGTCGAGCCGCTGATCCCCGATGCCCCGGACTGCCTGGTCGTGGTGGTCTCGCAGGGCCCGCTGACCGGTATCCCGGACGTCCGGCCGTGCACCCTGGGCGGGTTGGACACCGCGGCCGCCGTCGAGGTGCTGTGCCACTACGCGGGGCCGACCCGGGTCACCGTCGATCCGCGGACCGCGGAGGCCGTGGCCGAGGAGAGCCGCGGCCACCCGGCCGCGCTGATACTGGCGGGCGCCTGGCTCGCCGGTCGCACCAAGCTCTCCGTCGCCGACCTGCGCCGGGCACTGCTCGCCGTGCCGCTGCCGCCGGACCTGCCGGCCGGCGCCCGCCCCCTGCACCGCGCCTTCCACCTCACCTACGGGGCGCTGCCGCAACCGGCCGCCCGGATACTGCGGTTGGCCACCCTCGCCCCGGACGGCCTGGTGGACGCGCACACCGCCGCCGCGCTCGGCGGCTGCACGATGCCGGCCGCCGAGGCCGTGCTGCACGACTTCGCCGCGCTGGGCCTGCTGCGCCCGGTCGCCGAGGACGACGTCCCGCAGGCCCCGCCCGCCGGCGACGGGACCGGCCCCCGCTACCGCCTCCCCGGCTGCCTCGTCCCGCTCTCCCGGGCGCTGCTGCACGACCACGAGCGGCCGGCCGACGTCCAGTTGGCCCGGGCCCGGATGCTGGAGCGCACCGTACGGCTGGTCCAGTCCTGCCGGGCGGCCGCCGAACCGGACGGTTCCCCGATCCGCCGGAAGGCCGCGGAGCTGCCCCGCTCGCTGCGCTTCCCCACCCGGGCCGCGGCCGCGCACTGGCTGCGCACCCACCGCGGCGCGCTGCTGGACGCCGCGGCGATCGCCGTCGCGGACGGCCAACTCGACACGCTGGACCGGCGGTTGATCGCCGCACTGACCCGCGCGCTGCTCGCCCACCACGGCCCCGAGGTCGCCGCGCCCGACCTCTACGTCCTGCACGAGCTGGCCCTTGAGGTCGCCAAGCGGCGCGCCCTGCCGCGCGAACGGGCCGCCGCCCTGCTCAACCTCGGTGACCTCGACGCCCGGGCCGGCCGTACCGAGCAGGCGCTGACCCGTTACCGGGAGGCCCTGGAGGCGGCCCGGTCGGTGAAGGACCCGGTGGCCACCGGCCGGGCGCTGGAGTCGCTGGGCGACACCTACACCGAGCTGAGCGACTGGATCCGGGCCGCCGACTGGTACGGGCGGGCGCTGGAACTGCGGCTGGCCCGGGGCGATCGGGCCGATGTGGCGCGGCTGCACGCCCGGATCGGCGCCGCGCACGGCCGCGCGGGCCAGTACGAGCGGGCTCTGAAGGATTGCCGGGCCGCCGCCCGCACCTCCCGTCGGCTCGGTGATTCCGCTGGTCAGGCGCGTGCGGCGGAGACGGCGGCGGGGGTGCACGAGGGCGCGGGGGAGCTCGACGCGGCGCTCCGCAGCCGCCTGGAGGCCCTCGAACTCGCCCGTGCCGCGACCGACGCGGAGCTGGAGGCGGACCTCCAGCTGCGGATTGCGGAGACCCTCGACCGGCTCGGCGACCCAGCGGCGGCACGGGTCCACCGGGCGGCGGGGGAGCGTCGTCACTCCACGTCCACCAGTGACCTACGAAATCGGTAGTGGGGTTCCGAAAAATTAGTGCTTTGCAAGGCTAGACAACATGAGGTCCTTCAATAGACTGGTTGAGCCGCGTACGGCGCGGTCACTCCCGCCATGCATCGCATGAGGGATAATTCCTTTTGCAAGCTCTCATTCAAGGACCGTGATCGACGTGAAGGTCGGCATCCCCCGCGAGGTCAAGAACAACGAGTTCCGGGTGGCTATCACGCCCGCCGGAGTCCATGAGCTCGTCCGCAACGGCCACCAGGTCCTCGTCGAGAAGGACGCCGGCCTCGGCTCGTCCATCACGAACGAGGAGTACGTCTCCGCCGGTGCCGCGATCCTGGACACCGCCGACGAGGTGTGGGCCGCCGCCGACCTGCTGCTGAAGGTCAAGGAGCCGATCGCGGAGGAGTACCACCGCCTCCGCAAGGACCAGACCCTCTTCACCTACCTCCACCTGGCCGCGTCCCGTGAGTGCACGGACGCCCTCCTGGAGTCCGGCACCACCGCGATCGCCTACGAGACGGTCGAGACCGCCAACCGCGCGCTGCCGCTGCTGGCCCCGATGTCCGAGGTCGCGGGCCGCATCGCCCCGCAGGTCGGCGCCTACCACCTGATGCGCCAGGCCGGCGGCCGCGGCGTGCTGCCCGGCGGCGTCCCCGGCGTCCAGGCCGGCAAGGCCGTCATCATCGGCGGCGGCGTCTCCGGTTGGAACGCGGTGCAGATCGCCGTGGGCCTCGGCTTCCACGTCACCCTGCTCGACAAGGACATCAACAAGCTCCGCGAGGCCGACAAGATCTTCGGCACCAAGGTGCAGACGATCGTCTCCAACGCCTTCGAGCTGGAGAAGGCCGTCGTCGAGGCCGACCTGGTCGTCGGTGCGGTCCTGATCCCGGGCGCCAAGGCCCCCAAGCTGGTCACCAACGAGCTCGTCGCCAAGATGAAGCCCGGGAGTGTCCTTGTCGACATCGCGATCGACCAGGGCGGCTGCTTCGAGGACTCCACGCCGACCACCCACGCCGACCCGACCTTCAAGGTCCACAACTCGGTCTTCTACTGCGTCGCCAACATGCCCGGCGCGGTGCCGAACACCTCCACCTACGCCCTCACCAACGCCACGCTGCCCTACATCGTGGAGCTGGCGAACCGCGGCTGGGTCGAGGCGCTGCGCCGTGACCCGGCGCTGGCCAAGGGCCTGAACACCCACGACGGCAAGGTCGTCTACCCCGAGGTCGCCCAGGCCCACGGCCTGGAGTACGTGGAGCTGCGCACCCTCCTCGGCTGACAGCGTCAACCGCGCGCGTCAAGCACCGCACAACCGGCCGGGCCCCGTCGACAGGGCCCGGCCGGTCGCATGTGCGACACGCCCAGGAGGCGGCTCCCGCCGACTGACCGTCAACTCGCCGTGAACGTAACCCTTTAACCGATTCGCGTACCCCCAAAACATCTGTCTCGTGGGCTGTGCACTCTTGACATCGGGGGGTTCCGTTGCCGACACATCGGGCCGGGTCCGGCGGATTGTGTTGCTGCGGACGCCCGACACGCCATAGAGTCGCCAACCGTCGGCATGGTGCCACGCTGACCTATCGATAAGTTTCCTGGTCACATCCAAGGAGGTAAGACGACTTGTGAATGAGTCGACATTTACTCCCGGAGGTGGTCGGCCAGGAGCGGTTGCATGGGGCCAGGGTCCCTCGGGGCGCGAGGCTGTCGGCTCCGTAGCGGTCCACACCTCCGCAGCCCAACAGAGCACTTCCACGACAGCCCACCAGAGCATGGACGGCCAACACGTGAACGGCATGGCCGGCGACCGGGGCAGTGGACAACCCACCCGTCTCGCCGACTACGACGACCTGCCCGAGGGGCACTTCTACGACCCGGACGCCGAGTACGAGCCGGACCCCGAATACGCGGCGACGCTCGCGCCGGACGCGGCGCGCCAGCGCCGCGAGCGGGTCGGTCCGACCGGGCGCCCGCTCCCGTACTTCCCCATCCCGGGACCGCTGTCGGACCACGGTCCGGCGAAGATCATCGCGATGTGCAACCAGAAGGGCGGGGTCGGCAAGACCACCTCGACCATCAACCTGGGCGCCGCACTCGCCGAATACGGCCGCCGGGTGCTGCTGGTCGACTTCGACCCGCAGGGTGCCCTGTCGGTCGGACTCGGCGTCAACCCGATGGAACTGGACCTGACGGTCTACAACCTGCTCATGGAGCGGGGCATGTCGGCCGACGAGGTCCTGCTCAAGACCGCGGTCCCCAACATGGACCTGCTGCCCAGCAACATCGACCTGTCCGCGGCAGAGGTGCAGTTGGTCAGCGAGGTCGCCCGTGAGTCGACCCTCCAGCGGGCGCTGAAGCCCCTGCTGTCCGACTACGACTACATCGTCATCGACTGCCAGCCCTCGCTCGGCCTGCTGACCGTCAACGCCCTGACGGCCGCTCACAAGGTCATCGTGCCGCTGGAGTGCGAGTTCTTCGCGCTGCGCGGTGTCGCGCTGCTGACCGAGACGATCGAGAAGGTCCAGGAACGGCTCAACCCCGAGCTGGAGCTGGACGGCATCCTGGCGACGATGTACGACTCCCGGACCGTGCACAGCCGCGAGGTCCTGGCGCGCGTCGTCGAGGCGTTCGACGACCACGTCTACCACACCGTCATCGGCCGTACGGTCCGCTTCCCGGAGACCACCGTCGCCGGTGAGCCGATCACCACCTACGCCTCCAACTCCGTGGGGGCCGCGGCCTATCGCCAGCTCGCCAGGGAGGTGCTCGCCCGGTGTCACGCCGAGTGAGTCTGCCCGGAGCCGACGAACTGTTCCGCACGACCGGGGGAGTGGGGCTGCAACCGTCCACTCCCCGCCGTCCGACCGGTGGTTCGGCCGCCGGCGGCGAGGACGCCCGGGTGCCCGCGCCGGCCGGTGAGCCGGACCGCACACCCCACACGCCCGAGGAGGCCCCGGCGTCCCGCCGACGGGCCGGGAGCGGCCCGGACGCCGAGGCTCCGGCGGCCGGTGACGGCGCCTCGGGGGCGGCGCGCACCGCGCCCGCCGCGGCGCCGGCCGAACACGACGGCCGCGAGCCGGAGCCGGAGGGCTCCGCGGGGTCCCGGGCGACCGGCGGCCGGGCGGCCCGCACCGAGCGGGAGGCCGCGGCGGCGGGTGCGCCGGGCCGCCGGCGGTCGCGCGGCGCCAACCGCCGTCCCAGCGGCCGGGAACGGCACGACGAGAAGATCACGGTCTATGTCTCCGCCGAGGAGCTCATGGACCTCGAACACGCCCGCCTGGTGCTGCGCGGCGAGCACGGCCTCGCGGTCGACCGCGGCCGGATCGTCCGTGAGGCGGTGGCCGTGGTCCTCGCCGACCTGGAGTCGCGCGGGGACGCCAGCATCCTGGTGCGGCGGCTCCGCGGCCGCTAGGCGCCGCCGTCGAGCTCCTGTCTGTCTCCGGTGCCCGGTCCGCTCCCGCGGGCCGGGCGCCGGGCTGTACGGCCCCTCCCCGGGGACGCTCCGAGCCCGTCCGACACGCCCTGGGGGCCGGTCGGCGGCGGGTGGCGAGATAGCCTGCCGTTCCGGCGGGGAGTCCCGCCCGTGACCAGCCCGCCGCCCCGGCGCGGGACCGCAGCACCCTGGACCGCCATGCCGACGACCGACGACGACGCCCCCGACCCGCGCCGTACCCGCCGCACCCTCGGGGCGGGTACGGGCACCCTCCTGGAGGCGGCACCCGGGGCCTCCGCGGAAGCCCGGGCGGACGCGGCAGGGGAGCCTTCCGGGGACGGGGGGCCGGCGGTGGCCGCCGAGGAGTCCCGGGACGGCGGGGACGGCCGGTTCAGGCTGCACCTGGACAACTTCGAGGGGCCCTTCGACCTCCTGCTCCAGTTGATCTCCCGGCACAAGCTGGACGTCACCGAGGTCGCGCTGTCCAAGGTGACCGATGAGTTCCTGGCCCACATCCGGGCCATGGGGCCGGACTGGGACCTCGACCAGACCACCGAGTTCCTGGTCGTCGCGGCCACTCTGCTCGACCTCAAGACGGCCCGGCTGCTGCCCGTCGCCGAGGTGGAGGACGAGGCGGACCTGGCCCTCCTGGAGGCCCGGGACCTGCTCTTCGCCCGGCTCCTCCAGTACCGCGCGTACAAGCAGATCGCGGCGATCTTCAGCGGCCGGCTGGCCGAGGAGACGCGGCGCCACCCCCGTACCGTCGGGCTGGAGCCGCAGCACGCGGAGCTGCTGCCCGAGGTCGTGCTCGGCATCGGGGCGGAGGGGTTCGCCCGGCTCGCGGTCAAGGCGATGCAGCCCAGGGCGAAGCCGCAGGTCTACGTCGACCACGTCCACGCGCCGCTGGTCAGCGTCCGGGAGCAGGCCGAGGTGGTGATGGTGCAGCTGCGTGCGCGGGGCGAGGCCGGTTTCCAGGAGCTGGTCGCCGACGCCCCGGACACCCTCACCGTCGTCGCGCGCTTCCTGGCCCTGCTGGAGCTCTACCGGGAGCGGGCCGTCGCCCTGGAGCAGGAGGACGCGCTGGGGGCGCTGACGGTCCGGTGGACGGGTGCGGAGGGGGCCGCCCCCCAGGTCACCGACGAGTTCGACCGGGAACCGGGCGCGCCGGCCGACAAGAGCGCCGACAAGGACTCGGGCGAGGGCGCGGGCGGGGAACCGGACGAGGAAACGCACGGCGACGCGGGTGCGGACGGCCGTGCGGCGAGCGAAGAGCAGTGGGAGGAGCCGGCGTGAGCGGCGCGGCGTACGACATCACCGGGCAGGGGCCGGGCGGACAGCAGCCGGATCCGGCGCGGCCGCCGGCCGGTGCGCCGGGCGTGGCCGACCTGGAGCTGAAGCCCGCGCTGGAGGCCGTCCTGATGGTCGTCGACGAGCCGGCGACCGAGGAGCACCTGGCCCGGGTCCTCCAGCGGTCCCGGCGGGCGGTCGCGCTGGCGCTGCGCGAGCTGTCCGACGACTACACCCGCCAGGGGCGCGGCTTCGACCTGCGGCTGGTGGCCGGCGGCTGGCGGTTCTTCTCCCGGGCGGCGTACGCGGACGCGGTGGAGAGCTTCGTCCTGGACGGCCAGCAGGCCCGGCTCACCCAGGCCGCCTTGGAGACTCTGGCCGTGGTCGCGTACCGTCAGCCGGTCAGCCGTTCCCGCGTCTCGGCCGTCCGCGGGGTCAACTGCGACGGCGTGATGCGCACGCTCCTCCAGCGCGGCCTGGTGGAGGAGGCGGGGACGGAACCTGAAACAGGTGCGATCCTGTACAGGACGACGAATTACTTTCTGGAGCGGATGGGCCTGCGCGGCCTGGACGAGCTCCCTGAGCTGGCACCGTTCCTCCCAGAGGCGGACGCGGTCGAGGGCGACTCCGCGGAAGGTATCCCGTCGTTCGACGTAGACGACAGCGGCGACTCTCAGACGGATCATTGATGCGAAGCAGCGGCAGGAACAGCAGGGACAGCGGCGGCGGTAGGGGCAACTACCGCGGCGCGGACGGCGGCACCTCCCGGCCGAAGGCTGGGGGAAAGCGGGACGAGAAGCAGCAGCGCGCGGGCCGCCCCCGTCCCGAGGAGCGCCGCTACGACGTGGGCGGATCCGCCGGCGGCGACGAGCGCCGGGGCGGCGGCAAGACCGGTTCCCGGGGCGCGGCGGCGCGCGGCGGGGCCAAGGGCGGTCCCCGCACGGGCGCGGCCCAGGGCGGGCGCCCGGGCGGCAAGGACGGCCAGCAGCGCGGCCGCGGCCAGGCGCCGGCGCGGTCCCGCGAGTACGACGCCAAGATCGAGCAGCGCAACCGCGCCCGCTACGACAAGCCGCAGGTCAAGACGCCCAAGACCTTCGGCGAGCAGGAGGGCGAGCGGCTCCAGAAGGTGCTCGCCAGGGCCGGTATGGGCTCCCGGCGTGCCTGCGAGGAGCTGATCGACCAGGCGCGGGTCGAGGTCAACGGCAAGGTCGTCATGGAGCAGGGCGTCCGGGTCGACCCGGAGAAGGACGAGATCAAGGTCGACGGCCTCACGGTCGCCACCCAGTCGTACCTCTTCTTCGCCCTGAACAAGCCCGCCGGCGTGGTCTCCACGATGGAGGACCCGGACGGGCGCCAGTGCCTGGGCGACTACGTGACCAACCGGGAGACCCGGCTGTTCCACGTCGGGCGGCTGGACACCGAGACCGAGGGCATCATCCTGCTCACCAACCACGGCGAGCTGGCCCACCGCCTGACCCACCCCCGCTACGGCGTCACCAAGACCTACCTGGCGGCCATCCAGGGCCCGCTCCCGCGCGACCTGGGCAAGCGGCTCAAGGACGGTATCGAGCTGGAGGACGGCTACGCCCGCGCCGACCACTTCCGGGTCGTGGAGAACACCGGCAAGAACTACCTCGTCGAGGTCACCCTCCACGAGGGCCGCAAGCACATCGTGCGCCGGATGCTCGCCGAGGCCGGCTTCCCGGTGGACAAGCTGGTCCGCACGCACTTCGGCCCGATCGCGCTGGGCGACCAGAAGTCCGGCTGGCTGCGCCGGATGACCAACACCGAGGTCGGCATGCTGATGCGGGAGGTCGACCTCTGACGAGCCGGGCGCGCCGCGCGGTCCGGGCCGGCCGGTAGCAGCCGGCCCGGCGCGGTCCGCGCGGACCGACCGCCGCCGGCGGTGCTCGCTCACCACCCCTTGACGTCGTCGCGACGTTTGAGGGGTGGTTTTTCATGGCGCGTCCAGCACGGGGCATCGCCCCGTGCAGCGGCGCGGGGGCGGCGGACGGGGTCGGCATGGCGGCGACCGTCGCCGGGCGGCTGCGGCGGTGGCCACCGGATTCCCGGAGCGCGGGACACGGTTGTCAGTGGCGCTGGTTACGCTGATCAGTGCGTACGCGGTCGTGTGCGCGGACGCAGCGACGAGGGAGCTGAGGACGTGGCGGTACGGGCCGTGCGCGGGGCCGTCCAGCTGGAGCGGGACGACGCGGAGCACATGCGGGAGCAGGTCGGCGCGCTGCTCACCGCGATATTGGAGCGCAACGGTCTGGCGCCGGACGACCTGATCAGCGTGTGGTTCACCGCCACCCCCGATCTGCACAGCGACTTCCCGGCCGCCGCCGTCCGCGCCCTGGGGATCACAGACGTCCCGCTGATCTGCGCCCAGGAGCTGGACGTGGCCGGCGCCATGGAGCGGGTGGTCCGGGTGCTCGCGCACGTCGAGACCGGCCTGCCCAAGGGCGAGATCGCGCATGTCTACCTCGGCGCGGCCGCGGCCCTGCGGAAGGACATCGCCCAGTGAGAACCGCACTCGTCATCGGAACGGGCCTGATCGGCACCTCGGCCGCCCTCGCGCTCACCGCCCGCGGCGTGCAGGTGCACCTGGAGGACCACGACCACGCCCAGGCGCTGACGGCCGCCGCGCTCGGCGCGGGCACCACCGAGCCGCCCGCGGGCCCGGTCGACCTGGTGATCGTGGCCGTGCCGCCGGCGCATGTCGCGGCGACGCTCGCCGGGGCGATACGGCGCGGCGCGGCCCGGGCGTACCTCGACGTCGCCAGCGTCAAGGGCGGCCCGCGCCGGGAGCTGGAGGCCCTCGGCTGCGACCTCTCCGGCTACCTCGGCACGCACCCGATGGCCGGCCGGGAGCGCTCCGGGCCGCTGGCCGCGACGGCCGACCTCTTCGAAGGCCGCCCCTGGGTGCTCACCCCGCCCCCCGGCGGCGACACCGAGGTGCTCAACCTCGCCCTGGAGCTGGTCGCGCTGTGCCGGGCCGTCCCGGTGGTGATGGACGCGGACGCCCACGACCGCGCCGTCGCCCTGGTCTCGCACACCCCGCAGCTGGTCTCCAGCCTCGTCGCGGCCCGTCTCAAGGGCGCCGACGAGACCGCCGTCCGCCTCTGCGGCCAGGGCATCCGCGATGTGACGAGGATCGCCGCCTCCGATCCGGGGATGTGGATCGACATCCTCTCCGCCAACCCCGGCCCGGTCGCCGACGTGCTGGCCGAGGTCGCCTCCGATATGGACGCCACGGTCCGGTCGCTGCGCGCGCTGGAGTCCGCCGACGAGGAGAAGCGCGGCACCGGCGCCGGCGGCATCGAGGACGTCCTGCGCCGTGGCAACGCCGGCCGCGAGCGGGTCCCGGGCAAGCACGGTGCCGCCCCGGCCGCCTACGACGTCGTCGCGGTCCACATCGGCGACCAGCCCGGCGAGCTGGCCCGGATCTTCGCCGACGCCGGCCGCGTCGGGGTCAACATCGAGGACGTCCGCATCGAGCACGCCACCGGTCAGCAGGCCGGTTTCATCCAGCTGATGGTCGAGCCGCAGGCGGTCCCGGTGCTGACCGCGGAGCTGCGGGAGCGGGGGTGGTCCATCCGTCAGTGACACCGTGGACGGCGCGCGGTGGCCGAGCCAGTAACCTTGTCCGAGGCCCCAGGCCCTGTTGCCGAACTCCCGTCCGCCGGTCGATGCCCGGTCCGCCCGTGCGCGGACGGCGGGAGCGCGACGACAGACCCCGGTGCCCTGGACCGCGCCCCGTGTATGAAGAAAGGTGTTCGTCACCGTGGAAACCGCCGACCGGACCGCCCCGGCTGCAGTGATTGTCGCCATCGACGGCCCCGCTGGCACGGGCAAGTCCAGCACGTCCAAGGCCGTCGCCGGAAAGCTGGGCCTGGGCTACCTCGACACGGGTGCGCAGTACCGTGCGATCACCTGGTGGATGCTGACCAACGGCATCGACGTCAACGACCCGGTCGCGGTGGCCGACGCCTGCGCCAAGCCCGTGATCGTCTCCGGTACGGACCCGGCCGCGCCGACCATCACCGTCGACGGTGCGGACGCCGCGGGCCCGATCCGCAGTGCCGAGGTCACCGGCGCGGTCAGCGCGGTCAGCGCGGTGCCCGAGGTGCGCACCGCGATCACCGATCTGCAGCGCACCATCGCCGCCGAGGCGCCGCACGGCATCGTCGTCGAGGGCCGGGACATCGGCATAACCGTCCTGCCCGACGCCGATCTCAAGATCTTCCTCACCGCCTCCCCGGAGGCGCGGGCGGCCCGCCGCAACGGCGAGCTCAAGGGCAAGGCCGCCGGCGATCTGGCCGCCACCCGTGAGGCGCTGATCAAGCGGGACGCCGCCGACTCCTCCCGCAAGACCTCGCCGCTGGCGAAGGCGGACGACGCCGTCGAGGTCGACACCACCGACCTGACGCTGGATCAGGTCATCGAGTGCGTGGTCACCCTCATCGAGGGCGTCCGCGCCGAGAAGGCGGGGCGGGACATCCGGTGACCGACGGCGGCAAGGCGCCGAGCCCCCGCGGTGCCGTGATCGGCCGGCGGATCGGCATCGGGCTGATGTACGGCCTGTGGAAGCCGCGGGTGCTGGGCGCCTGGCGGATGCCGGCCGCGGGCCCGGTGATCCTCGCCGTCAACCACTCGCACGGCATCGACGGTCCGATGCTGATGGGCACCGCGCCCCGGCCGGTGCACTTCCTGATCAAGAAGGAAGCCTTCGTGGGCCCGCTGGACCCGTTCCTGCGGGGCATCGGGCAGCTGAAGGTCGATCGTCAGGCCACCGACCGCAAGGCGATCAGCGACGCGCTCGGGGTGCTGTCCGACGGCGGTGTGCTGGGCATCTTCCCCGAAGGCACCCGCGGCGAGGGCGACTTCGCCTCGCTGCGCGCCGGCCTCGCGTACTTCGCGGTGCGCTCCGGGGCCCCCGTCGTCCCGGTGGCGGTGCTCGGCAGCACCGACCGTCCCAGCCGGCTCACCCCGGCCGTGCCGCGGCTGCGCGGCCGCATCGACGTCGTCTTCGGCGACGCCTTCGAGGCGGGCGACGGCAGTGGGCGGCGCACCCGTAAGGCGCTGGACGAGGCGACCGTACGGATCCAGGAGCGGCTGACCGCCCACCTGGCACAGGCCCGGCGCCTTACCGGGCGCTGACCCACACTTGAGCAGTGGGCCCTCCTTCAGCGGCCCACCGACCACATGGATGAACGAGGAACGGACTTCATGAACGAGCAGATCCCCACCGGCGACGAGCACGGTGCGCTTGGCGACGCCGAGTACGCGGAGTTCATGGAGCTCGCCGCGGAAGAGGGCTTCGACCTGGAGGAGGTCGAGGGCGACATCGCCGCGGCCGGCCATGGCCCGCTGCCGGTCCTCGCCGTCGTCGGCCGCCCCAACGTCGGCAAGTCGACGCTGGTGAACCGCATCATCGGCCGCCGCGAGGCGGTCGTCGAGGACCGGCCGGGCGTCACCCGCGACCGGGTCACCTACGAGGCCGACTGGAACGGCCGCCGCTTCAAGGTCGTCGACACCGGCGGCTGGGAGCAGGACGTCCTCGGCATCGACGCATCCGTGGCGATGCAGGCCGAGTTCGCCATCGAGGCCGCCGACGCGGTGGTCTTCGTGGTGGACGCCAAGGTCGGCGCGACCGACACCGACGAGGCCGTGGTCAAGCTGCTGCGCCGCGCCGGCAAGCCGGTCGTCCTGGTGGCCAACAAGGTCGACGGCCAGTCCGGCGAGGCCGATGCGGCGATGCTGTGGTCGCTGGGCCTGGGCGAGCCGCACCCGATCTCCGCGCTGCACGGCCGCGGCACCGGCGACATGCTCGACGCGGCGCTGGACGCCCTCCCCGAGGCGCCCGCCCAGACCTTCGGCACGGCCGTCGGCGGCCCCCGCCGGATCGCCCTGATCGGCCGCCCCAACGTCGGCAAGTCCTCGCTGCTCAACAAGCTCGCCCGCGAGGAGCGCGTGGTCGTCAACGAGCTCGCCGGCACCACCCGCGACCCGGTCGACGAGCTGATCGAACTGGGCGGCAAGACCTGGAAGTTCGTGGACACCGCCGGTATCCGCCGCCGAGTGCACCTCCAGGAGGGCGCCGACTACTACGCCTCGCTGCGCACCGCGGCGGCCGTGGAGAAGGCCGAGGTCGCGGTCGTCCTGATCGACGCCGGCGAGTCCATCAGCGTCCAGGACCAGCGGATCATCACGATGGCGGTGGAGGCCGGCCGGGCCCTGGTCATCGCCTACAACAAGTGGGACAACCTCGACGAGGAGCGCCGCTTCTACCTGGAGCGGGAGATCGAGCGGGACCTCGTCCAGATCCCCTGGGCGATGCGGGTCAACGTCTCCGCGCGCACCGGCCGCCACATGGACAAGCTGGTGCCGGCGATCGAGACCGCGCTGGCCGGCTGGGAGACCCGCATCCCCACCGGGCGGCTGAACGCCTTCCTCGGCGAGATCGTGGCCTCCCACCCGCACCCCATCCGCGGCGGCAAGCAGCCCCGCATCCTCTTCGGCACCCAGGCCGGCACCAAGCCGCCGCGCTTCGTGCTCTTCGCCTCGGGCTTCCTGGAGGCGGGCTACCGCCGCTTCGTCGAGCGCCGGCTGCGCGAGGAGTTCGGCTTCGAGGGGACGCCGATCCACATCTCGGTGCGGGTGCGCGAGAAGCGCGGCACCAAGACCAAGAAGAAGTAGCCGGGATCCGGCCCGTGGGCGGCGCGCTGCCCACGGGCCGCAGCGGCCGGTGGCGTCAGCGGCTGCCGGGCGGGCGGGTGGCGTCCCGCTGCCCCGGTGGCAGCGCCGCCGGAAGCCGGCCGCGGGCCCGGAACGGCTGCCGGCCCACCACCTCCCACTGCCCCGGCGAGGCCGTGGCGCGACCCCAGTTCCCGTTGCGCAGCGACTCCGGCAGCTCCGGCTCGTCCGTGCGGTCCCCGGGCAGCGCCCGGAAGGCGCGGCGGTACTCGGCGTACAGCGCGTCGTAGATCGGCGTGGCCGAGCCGCGGTCGGCGCCGCGCGACGCCCCATGATCGCGGGCCGGCCGCATGCCGGGGATGGGGTGGGGGTACGGGGCGCCGGAGGCGCGGTCGTATGCGTGCACGTAGGTGCCAACGACCCCGGTGCCCGTGGGATGCGGCTTTCAGGGGGAAATGGCTGATCGCGGGCGCAATCCCGCCGCTTCGGACGGTCATGCTCCCGCGACCGGGCGCCGGAGGGTCAGGTTCCGGCCAGCGGCATCGCGGCGGCGACCAACAGGCCCTTGGCGGCGGCCTGCTCCAGCGCCTGGCGCATCAGGTCCTCGCGCGGCTGGTGGCCGATGGTGCCGGAGGGCGCGGCGTACATGAGCACGGTGTGCTCCTTGTTGGCCGCGGCGCGCCAGCCGTCCGAGACGGCCAGCGGCTGGTGGGCCTGCCACCATGCGGACTGGGTGCCGTTGGTGCCCGGCTGGAGCACGGCGTGCAGCTTTCCCATGGCCAGCAGGGCGGACCAGCCCTCGATCGGAGCGGGGCGCTCGTTCACGTCCGTCACCGGGGTGAAGCCGTGCTCCAGGAGCAGCGGCAGGAAGTCGTCGTCCAGGCTGGTCGAACCGGGGCGGGCGATCGGGCCGTTGGGCTCCACCACGAGGGCGGGGTACAGCTCGCCCCTGATCAGCACCAGGCCGCAGGTGATGCCGAGGGTGGCCTGGCGGTCGTTGGTGGGGATCGGGGCGGCCGGGGGGCGGGTGGCGTCCTCGCCGGTGATGGAGCGCACGGCCCCGCGGAGCTGCTCCTCGGAGACCCGCACGACCTGCGAGGGGATGCACGTGGCATGGGCGAACGCGAGCACCGCGGTCTCGTCGCCGACGAACAGGACGGTGCTGGTCCGCTCCTGCTCGCTGTTGCCGGGCGTCCGGCAGGAGGTGCAGTCGTAGCTGCCGGGGGCGTCTTCTCCGGCCAGCAGCCGGTCGGCTTCTGCGTCGCCGATCTCGGCGCGAACGTCGTTGCTGACGTCGAGCATGCGCGGCACGGGTGGCTCCTCGATCTTCATGAGCGGCTGCCGGGCGGTCTCCCGGCTCGTACAAGGACAACGGGTGACCTCTGGCAGAGTCACGCGCCGACGCGAACAGAATCGAACCGCGGGCCGCATGCCGGGGAACCGGTGAAAAGCCGTCATCGAACCGATCACGGACCGCCAATTCCTACGCAGAACCTGGCGCAGGTGGCCGCGCTTTGTACACCGGACGGGGTGTGGTCGGACTTCGGGAGGGCGCGGCGCGGTGGGCTCCGGCGCCCCGCTGCTTACCGTCACCGGCTATGTCGGACAACTCATCGGTGCCGCGGCGCCGCGTGGAATCCGTCGGAGCGCTCCTCGCGGCGGCCGCCGCCCTGGTCCTGTGGCTGCCCGGCGCCGCCACCGCCGACGGGGCACCGGGCGGCGACGACGGCGGGGACGGGGGCCGGCCGCCGTACGCCTGCGCCGACGACCAGTGGCCCTGGGGCTGCCTCGCCGAGTGCGAGAGCAGCGGCGACTGGCACATCAACACCGGCAACAGCTACTACGGCGGCCTTCAGTTCTGGCAGCCCACCTGGGAGGCGTACGGCGGCCTCGACTACGCCCGGCGCGCCGACCTCGCCAGCCGCGACGAGCAGATCGAGGTCGCCAAGCGGGTCCAGGCCGACCAGGGCTGGGGCGCCTGGCCGGTCTGCGCCCGGCGCTACGGCCTGCTCGGCGAGGACACCTACGCCGTCCGGCGCGGCGACACCCTCGCCGAGATCGCGCAGCGGCACCACGTCGAGGGCGGCTGGCGGGCGCTGTACGAGCGCAACCGGGACGTCATCGGGGAGCACCCCGAGGACCTGGCGGTCGGCACCCGGCTGAAGCTGCGCTGACCTGCGGCCCGTCCCCGGACCCCGGCCCCGGGCCCGGAAGAGTTCCCACAACGTCATACCGATGCCCTAACTTTTACGGCACAACTTGGTTAGTACCCCCAACCTCTCAGGCCACTTCGCGGTCTTACTCTTCAACAGCCGGAAACGGGCGCTGCCCGGAGGGCGGTCGCGCGGACCGCGGGGGGACCAGGACGAGCGAGGAACCAGGGGACACGGGGACGGATGCACATCTCATTCCTGATTCACCACGCCTACGGCAGCGGGGAGACGGTGCGGGCGACCTTCGGCCTGGCGGACGCCCTCGCCGAGCAGCACGACGTCGAGATCGTCTCCGTCCTGCGGCACCGCGACACCCCGGCGCTCGACCTCGGCCCCAAGGTGGCGCTCCGCCCCCTGGTGGACCTCCGGGAGCACGGCCGGAGCGGCGACCGCACGGACCCGGCGCACGCCCGGCCGGCCAAGGTCTTCCCGGCCGCCGAGCCCGGTTTCGGCCAGTACAGCGAGCTCACCGACCAGCGGATCGCCCAGTACCTGCGGCGCACCGAGGCCGACGTGGTGGTCGGCACCCGGCCCGGCCTCACCGTGCACGTGGCCCGGCAGACCCGCCGCGGGCCGCTGCGGGTCGGTCAGGAGCCGCTCTGCCTGGCCGCGCACAGCCGGGAGTTGCGGCTGGCGCTGCGCGGCGCCTACCCGCGGCTGGACGCGCTGGTCACCGCCACCGAGGCGGACGCCGGCGCCCACCTCCGCCGGCTGCGGCTGCCCGGCGTCCGGGTCACCGCGGTGCCCCGCGCGGTCCCCGCGCCGCGGCTGGCGCCCGCCGACGGCACCGGCCGGTGGGTGATCGCGGCCGGCCGGCTGACCCGCACCAAGCGCTTCGACGTGCTCGTCCGGGCGTTCGCGGCGGTGGCCGCGCGGCGCCCTGACTGGCGGCTGCGGATCTACGGCGGCGGACCCGAGAAGCCCGCGCTGCGCGCCCTGATCGAGGAACTCGGCCTCTACAACCACGTCTTCCTCATGGGCCCCGCCGGCCCCCTGGAGTCCGAGTGGGCCAAGGGCGCGCTCGCCGTGGACTCCTCCGGCCGGGAACCCCTGGGCACGGCCCTCGCCGAGGCGATGCGCTGCGGGCTGCCGGTCATCGCCACCGACTGCCCCTACGGGCCGGGCGAGATCGTCGAGGACGGGAGCACCGGCCGGCTGGTGCCCGTCGGCAACCCCGCGGCGCTGGCCGCGGCGCTGCTGCAGCTGATCGGCGACGACACCGCCCGGGAGCGGATGGGCGCCGCCGCGCTCGCCTCGTCCGCCCGCTTCGACCCGGCGGCGGTGGCCGAACGGCACGCCGAGCTCTTCGGCGAACTGCTCGCCCGGCGCCGCGGCAGCGGCCTGCGCGGCTCCCTGCACCGCGCCCGGGGAACGCTGATCAGCGGCGCGTACGTTACCGAGTACGCCGCCCGGCATGCGGCCCGCGCCGCAATGAGAGGGGTGCGGACGGCATGAGTGCCTCGACGCAGTCACCCGCGACCGGGTCCGGCGCGACGAAGCGCCCGCGGCGTACCGCGACGACGGGAGGAGGGACGCCGGTGCCGGTGGACCTGAAGGCCGACTGCATCGCGGACTCCGCGGGCGGCCTCACCTTCGATCTGAACGTGCCGCAGGGCACCGGCACTTCCTGGAGTGCGGCCCTGGTGCTGCGGCTGCGCGCCGTCGACCCCGTTGTCGCGGACCCCGACGACGACGAGGTGCGGCTGCCGCTCGGGCCGAACGGCCCCGGTCGGCTGCGCGCCGTCCTGCCCAGCACCGTCGCGCTCGCCGAGGGCCGCTGGCACGCCTACGCCGACCTCGGTGACGGCGCCGATCCGCGCCGGCTGCTGCCCGGCGTCAACGACCTGCGGTCCCTGGTGGACCGCCGGCCGCTGGCCGGTATCGGCCGGCTCGGCGTGCGCATCCCCTACGCCACCAAGCTGGGCAACCTCGCGCTGCGCAGCTGGCTGCGCGGGCCGCACGCCGAGGCCGGCGACATCCTGGTCGCCCCCGAGGGCATCACCGTCACCGGCCGTCTGTACGGGGCGAGTCCGGCGGCCGGCGCCCAGGCCGAGGCCCGGCCCCGGCACACCGGCCGGGACCGGCTCGCCGTCCCGCTGGCCGTCGACGGCTCGGACTTCCGCTTCACCCTGCCCTACGGGGAGTTGGTCGCCCAGTGGCGGAGCGGCAGCGAGCCCTGGGACCTGTGGCTGCGTCCCGCCGCGGGTGCCCCGCAGGTCCGGATCGCCCGGCTCCTGGACGACGTCCCGGAGAAGGAGCAGGTGTTCAGCTACCCGGCGCGGGCGGTGCCGGCGCCCGGCGGAGAGCTCCGGATCGGCCCGTACTACACGCTCGACAACGACCTGGCCGTACGGGTCACCGACCGCGCCGACCAGGACTAGGGCGCGTGGAGGCGGAGCCGGGCCAAGTGCCCTTGGGTATCGGGGAGTTGGCCCGCCGTGCGGGGGTGACGGTCAAGACCGTGCGCCACTACTCCGACGCCGGGCTGCTGCCGGAGGCCGGCCGCAGCGCCGGCGGGCACCGCCGCTACGGGGCGGACGCCGTGGACCGGCTGCACCGGATCCGCGATCTGCGTGCCGTCGGGATGCCGCTGCCCGCGGTGGCCGGCGCGCTCGCCGACGAAGGCTCCCTGGAGCGGGCCCTGGCCGCCCAACTGGCCGCCGTCGACGGGCAACTCACCGCGCTGCGTTGGCGGGAGGCCGCCCTGCGCGCCCTCACCGCCGCCCCCGAGGACCGCCGCCCTGCGCTGCTGCGTCTGCTCGGCGGCCTCCCGCAACCGCCCACCAGCCAGGCGCTGGTCCGCTTCTGGCACCGCCAACTGCCCCGCGCGCTGCCGTCCGCGCTGCGCACCGCCGTCCTCGACGCCGCGGTGCCCGCGCTGCCCGCCGACCCCCGGCCCGCCCAGGTCGTCGGCTACGCCCGGCTGCATGCGCTCGCCGCGGGCCGGGACGGCGGTCTGACCGTGCGCTGCCGCCGGGTGCGCGCGGCCGCCGCCCTGGCGGGGGAGACCGACCCGGTGGCGCTCTACGCGGGCCTGGGCGAGGCGTACGCGCTGGCCGGTGCGGCGCTCGCGGCCGGGCGCCGGCCCGCACCGGGGCCCGAACTCGACTCCTTCGTGGCCGCGCACGCCCGCGCCTACCGCCGGCGGGACGGCGCCGGCTTCCGCACCGGACTGCGTGCGTCCCTGCGGGCCGGCGACGACCCGCGGCTGCGGGCGTACTGGCGGTACGCCGCCGAGGTGTCCGACGGGGACGGTCCGTCGATGGGGGCCGCGCACGACTGGCTGGTCGCCGCCCTCGACGCCGGCGCGGCGGCCGGGGACTGAGCGGCGCGGCGGCCGGGCCGGCTCAGCCGCGGGACGTCCCGGGCGTCGGGAGGGTGGTGGGGCGCTCGGTCATCTCCGGGTGGTGCAGGTCGAAGGCCGGCGACTCGGAGCGGATCCGGGGCAGGGCGGGGAAGTTGTGGCGCGGCGGCGGGCAGGAGGTCGCCCACTCCAGGGAGCGGCCGTAGCCCCAGGGGTCGTCCACGGTGACCCGGGTGCCGTACTGCCGGGTGTGCCAGACGTTGTAGAGGAACGGCAGGGTGGAGGCGCCGAGCAGGAAGGCGCCGATGGTGGAGACGGTGTTGAGTCCGGTGAAGCCGTCGGCGGCCAGGTAGTCGGCGTAGCGGCGCGGCATGCCGGCCACGCCCAGCCAGTGGTGGACGAGGAAGGTGGTGTGGAAGCCGACGAAGAGCAACCAGAAGTGGATCTTCCCGAGCCGTTCGTCGAGCATCCTGCCGGTGAACTTCGGCCACCAGAAGTAGAAGCCGGCGAAGGTCGCGAAGGTGACGGTGCCGAAGACCACGTAGTGGAAGTGGCCGACGACGAAGTAGCTGTCGGTGACGTGGAAGTCCAGCGGCGGGGAGGCCAGGATGACGCCGGTCAGCCCGCCGAAGAGGAAGCTCACCAGGAAGCCGACCGACCACAGCATCGGCGTCTCGAAGGACACCGAGCCGTGCCACATGGTCCCGATCCAGTTGAAGAACTTCACCCCGGTCGGCACCGCGATCAGGAACGACATCAGGGAGAAGAACGGCAGCAGCACCGCGCCGGTCGCGAACATGTGGTGGGCCCAGACCATCACCGACAGCGCGGTGATGGCCATCGTGGCGCCGATCAGCATCACGTACCCGAAGATCGGCTTGCGGGAGAAGACCGGGATGATCTCGGTGATGATGCCGAAGAACGGCAGCGCGATGATGTAGACCTCGGGATGCCCGAAGAACCAGAACAGGTGCTGCCACAGCAGCGCCCCGCCGAAGCGCGCGTCGAAGACCACCGCGCCGAACTTCCGGTCCGCCTCCAGCACCAGCAGCGCCGCGGCCAGCACCGGGAACGCCATCAGCACCAGCACCGAGGTGAACAGGATGTTCCAGGTGAACACCGGCATCCGGAACATCGTCATGCCCGGCGCCCGCAGGGTGATGATCGTGGCGACGAAGTTGACCGAGCCGAGGATGGTGCCGAAGCCGGCGAGCGCCAGCCCCATGATCCACAGGTCGGCCCCGATGCCGGGCATGTGCGCCGTGGAGTTGAGCGGGGCGTACGCGGTCCAGCCGTAGGACGGGGCGCCCTCCGGGGTGAGGAGGCTGCCCAGCACCATCATGCCGCCGAAGAGGAAGAACCAGTACGAGAGCATGTTCAGCCGCGGGAAGGCGACGTCGGGGGAGCCGATCTGCAGCGGCACGATCTCGTTGGCGAAGCCGGCGAAGGCCGGGGTGGCGAAGAGCAGCAGCATGATCGTGCCGTGCAGTGTCACCGCCTGGTTGAACTGCTCCGGGCCGATGAACTGGAGCCCGGGGCGGGCCAGCTCGGCCCGCATCACCAGTGCCAGCAGCCCGCCCACGAGGAAGAACCCGAACGACGTGACCAGGTAGAGGTGCCCGATCTTCTTGTGGTCGGTGGTCGACAGCCAGTCGGCCAGCACCGCCCCGCGGCGTCGCGCCCGGGGAAGCCGGGTGCCTTCCTGGGAGACCTCGCTGATCATCGGCTCCACCTCGTTCGGCGGGGGGTATCGGTGCCCGGTCATGATGCGCGGGCCCGGGGCACCGAGCGAGGGGGCGCTCCGGTCCGTTCCGGTGGCATCCGCCGGCGGTGGTCTGGGCACTCCGCACCGATGTGCGGGAAATGTGCGTGGAATGTGCTTCGTTGGCCAATTCCGGGACGGCCGGAAAAGGACGTCGGGTAAGGGGAATCCCGGGGTATCGCGCGATTAATTCCGGCGGGCTGCCCGGCGTTGTCCGAAGCGGCGGCACACCCTTCCGTATTTGATCAAGGGGGAATTCCGGTCGCTTTGTTTTGCGTCCGGTCGCGACGGCGAACGGTGGGTAAGGGGACGGGTGGTGCGGGCAATCGCAGGAGCGTTCGCTGTGACAGAAGTGTGACCAAGGGGCGGCGGGGAGTCGGGCGGGGCGCGGGGCCGGCCTTCCGTGCGCCGCCACGGGCGCCTACGGTGGCTGCCATGGCACCCGAACCGAAGCTTCCCGGCGAGACCCCCGAAGTACAGGACGACCCCGAGCGTTACGTCGGCCTCGACCAGCAGGCCGCACAGGAGCAGGCCCTGGCCCAGGGCTGGAGCACCGTCCGGGCCGTCCCGCCGGGCGCGATGCTCACCATGGAGTACCTGCTCGGCCGGATCAACTTCGAGGTCAAGGACGGGGTGGTGGCGCGCAGTTGGCGGGGCTGACGGCCCGTCGGCCCGGCACGCGACACCGCAGGCACAAGCGGAACGACGAAGGCCCCGGCCGCTCCTTCGAGGAGCGGCCGGGGCCTTTGCACGGGGCGGGGGAGGTGCGTACCGGTCCCCGCCGCCGGCGGTCAGCCGGTGCCGTTGCGCGGGTGGCCGGTGGCCGGGCCGAACGGTGTGGCACCGCGCGGGATGCGGTCCGCGTGCGAGGGCCGGCGGGGGCCGGTCGGGGTGATCGCGGTGCGCTCGGCGCGGGAGGTGTGCGGGTGGTGCGGCCAGCCCTCCGGGGCGTGGGCGGCGCGGCTGCCGGTGGTCGCGCCGACCGCCTCGCGCACCAGGACCTCCCCGTCCTGGGCGCTCCGCTGCCGGGCGACCTCGGAGGCCAGCGCGCCGGCCGGCAGCGGGCCGCGCAGCGAATCGGGGCGCAGCCGCAGCCACAGCCGCAGCAGGATGCCCATGAGCCGGTCCTCGATCCAGGTGATGCCGGGCTCCAGCCACGGCATCGCCAGCAGCACCAGCAGCCCCGCGGCCCAGCCCAGCAGGACGTCGCTGACCCAGTGGGTGCCGAGGTAGACGGTGGTCATCCCGACGCCCAGCGCACCCAGCGCGGCGATCACCGACAGGGTGCGGCGGCGCAGCGGGGTGGTCGCGATGTAGGCCAGCACGCCCCAGGTGACCACGGCGTTGGCGGTGTGGCCGGAGGGGAATATGTCGCCGCCGAGCCACATCTCGTTGGAGCCGACCGTCGTCGCGTAGTGCGGGCCGAGGCGGCCCATCCCGAGCTTGGCGGCGCCGACGGTGACGTTCAGCATCAGCAGCGAGGCGCCGAGCACCAGCAGCGGGTGGAGGTTGCGCTGCCGCCAGCAGCGCCAGCCCAGCCAGGCCGCCACCGCCAGCGCCGTCGGGCCGCGCTGGCCCAGCACGACGAAGTAGTCGAGGAAGGCATGGAACTCCGGCCACTGCTTGTACGGCCGGAAGAACATGAGCTGCCAGTCGATGGTGACCAGGGAGGTGTCGGCCAGTACCCCGGCGACGATCGCCGCGTACACCGCCAGCGTGCCCCAGAACAGCCACAGGCGGGTCCGGGTCATGGGCGGCGGTTTCACGCGATCCGCCGGGAGGCGCTCCTCCATCTGGTCGAGCTTGTCATCGGTACGCACTCAAACGACGTTACCGCGTGTGATGTATGCACTTGGTCAAACCGTGCGCTTTGTAATGACGATGTGATGTGGAATGAGTCTCAATCCCGGCCGCCGTCCCGGGATTTCGAAGAGAATTTCCCGGGCTTCGGATTCCCTTCCGGTCATCCGCGTGTCGCCCGTATAGGCGCTTATCTGTTTTTCGGTGGCGGAGTTTATCCGTCATTCGCACGGGTGTCGCGGCGTGTTTTCCCCGGGCCGGCGATTACGGAGCGGGATCTTCCGGTCACGGTGGGCCCGAGCCGTTGAGCCAGAAGGCGCCGTAGACCGCCGAGCCGACCGCCACCACCCCGACGACCAGCCACGACCGCACCGGACGCCACCGGGCCAGCCCCGCCGCGAGCGGCAGCAGCAGCGGGTAGGCCGGCATCATCAGCCGCGGCTTCGACCCGAAGTAGCCCTTGGCGGTGAGCGCGACCAGCAGGACCGTCCCGCCGTAGACCGCCAGCGGCAGCGGCTGGCCCTTCCGTACGCCGTGCACGTACAGCCAGATCACCAGGGCCACGCCGACCAGCAGACCGAGGCCGGCGGCGAACGCGGGCCCGGTGAGCTGGTGCCAGACGAAGGCGCTGAAGGCGAGGCCGCCGTCGAAGCCGTTGTGCCAGCCGGCCTGGACGTCCAGGTAGCCGGTGAGCGAGCCCTGCCGGGCGCCGACCCACAGGACGTAGCCGCACCAGCCGAGGGGGGCCAGTGCGACGCCGAGCAGCATCCGCCGGTGCCGGCCGCGCAGGAGGGCGCGGCCCCGGACGCCGCCGGCCCGCTCGTCGGCCACCGTCACCGCCGCGGTGATCCACACCGCGGCGACCACCGCGGCGCCCACCGGCCGGGTCAGCCCGGCCAGCGACGCCAGGACGCCCGCCCACACCCACCGCCCGGTGAGCACGCAGTAGACGCCCCACGCCGCGAACGCGGTGAACAGCGACTCCGAGTACGCCATCGACTGGACGATCCCGACCGGCAGCGCCGCCCACAGCGCGGCCAGCAGCACCCCGGCCCGGGGCCCGTGCAGCCGCTCCCCGGTGGCGTACAGCGCCCAGGCCGCGGCCAGCGACGCCAGCCAGGCCACCGCCATCCCGGCGTCCGCCGCGGACAGCGCGGTGAGCGCCGACAGGCCCCGCTCCAACCACGGCAGCAGGGGGAAGAACGCGAGGTTGGAATGGACGTCGCCGTTGGCCAGATGGACGGTGTAGCCGTAGCCCTGCTCGGCGACCCGGGTGTACCAGAGGGAGTCCCAACGGGCGGTCAGCAGGGTGTGCCAGTCCTTGCCGTTCGCCGTCGACCAGGCCGCCAGCACGGCCAGGCCCAGCAGTCTGACCGCCGCGTACGCGGCGAGGCCGGGGACGGCGCGGCGCAGCGCGGCCCGGACGGCGGGCGGGTACAGGGTCCGGCCGGGCGCGGCGGTCGAGGCGAGATCGTTCATCCGGACGATTATCCAGGTGGCTTCGGGCGCGGTTGCCGGGGTCGGCCGGGGGAACGTCGGGGCTGCGATGAGCGTCTCACCGTGAGGTGGGCCACGCGGGCCCGGGAGGGACTCGCGTAGTCTGACGTCCCAAACTCGCCTGTGCCCGCCGGTTCCGCCGGCGCGTCGTCGCGCCTGGTCGCGGCCGCGAGAGCAGGACGGCGAGCGCATGACAGGAGGTACTGGATGTCCGGGACGACCGCGTCCGGCAGGGGGCGGACGGGGGGAGTTCCCCGGCACACAGGCGGCGTGAACCGCTGGACCGTGCTGACCGTGCTCTGCGTCAGTCTGCTGTTCGTCGCGCTGGACACCACCATCCTCTATGTGGCGGTGCCCTCCATCACCGAGGACCTGCGGCCCGGCCCGGTCGAGCTGCTGTGGATCGTCGACGTCTACCCGCTGATGGCGGCCTCGCTGCTGATCCTCTTCGGCACGCTCGGCGACCGCGTCGGCCGCCGCCGCATCCTGCTGCTCGGCTACGGGCTCTTCGCCCTGGCCTCGGCCGCCGCCGCGCTCGCGCCCAATCCGCAGATCCTGATGGCGGCCCGGGCGCTGCTCGGCATCGGCGGCGCCATGATCATGCCGGCGACGCTGTCGATCCTGCGGCAGGTCTTCCCCGACCGGCGGGAGCGGGCGGTCGCCATCGGGGTGTGGAGCGCGGTGGCCGCGGTCGGCGCCGCGGTCGGTCCGGTGCTCGGCGGTTTCCTGGTCGAGAACTTCTGGTGGGGCTCGGTCTTCCTGATCAACATCCCGATGATGACGGCGATGTTCCTGATAGGGCGCTGGCTGCTGCCGGAGTCCCGGGGCGAGCGCAACGGGCCCTGGGACCTGATCGGCGCGGTGGTCGCGGCGCTCGGCGTGGTCGGCATCGTCTTCGGGGTCAAGCGGCTGGGCAGCGGCGCCCCGGTGGTCGGGCTGACGACGCTGCTGCCGATCCTCCTCGGCGCCGCGCTGCTGACCCTCTTCGTCCGCCGGCAGCGCCGCCGCGCCCACCCGCTGATCGACATGCGGCTGTTCTCCCGGCCGGCGTTCGGCACCTCCATCGGCTGCATCGTGCTGGCCATGCTCGCCCTCGTCGGGCTGCAGCTGATCGCCGTCCAGTACCTCCAACTGGTGCTGCACCTCAGCCCGCTGGCGACCGGGCTGCGGATGCTGCCGCTGGTGTTCGCCGCGATGGCCGCCGGCCTCACCGGCTCCAAGCTGCTCCAGGTGCTCGGCCCGCGGGCGATGGTCTCCGGCGGCTTCACCCTGACCACGGTCGCCGTGCTGTCGCTGACCGCGATGGGCAGCCAGGACCACTTCTGGCAACTGTCCCTGGGCTTCGTGCTGCTGGGCTTCGGCTTCCAGGCCACGCTGTTCGGGGCGTACGAGTCGATGCTCAGCGAGGCGCCGGCCGCGCAGTCGGGCGGTGCGGCGGCACTGGGCGAGACCGCCTACCAGTTGGGCGCCGGGATCGGTGTGGCGCTGCTCGGCAGCGTGATGAACGCCGCGTACGCGCCGGGGCTGCACCGCGTCGGCGGGGTCTCCGCGGCGGCCTCCCACTCGGCCTCGCACTCGCTCGGCGAGGCGTACAAGGTCGCCGCCGGGCTGGGGGAGCAGGCCCGGGCGGCGCTCCGGGTGGCGGCCCGGGACGCCTTCATCCACGGCCTGCGGGTCACCCTCATCGCCAGCGCCGTGCTGCTGCTGGCCGGTGCCGGGATCGCGCTGCGGCTGCCGCGCCGGGCCGCGGAGTCCGGAGGCGCGGAACAGGCCGACGCCGCGGCGGCCGAGGAGGGCGCCGGGGCGGTGGCCGAGGAGGGCGCCGAGGAGGACGCCAGGGCGGTGGCCGAGGAGAAGTCCGCGCCCGCCGCGGACGGGGACGTTCCGCCCGCCGGGTGCGAGGGGGCGCGGGCCCCCGCGGGCACCGGCCGTTGACGATCCGGGGCCGGTCCGATCCGTCGGGCCGGCCCCGGCGGTCGTGCGGGCCGCCGCCGCGCGGCGGTGACCCTTGCCCGGGCGGCGCCGGGGACCGTACCGTCGGACCCGCGTAACTACCACTGCTAGTTTTTCGCGCGAGCGCCGAACCCGCCGGAGGTCCCGCCATGACCGCAACGCCGTCCCTGCTTCCGCCGTTCGACCCCAGCGACCCCCTGGGCCTGGACGACCTGCTCACCGACGAGGACCGCGCGGTCCGCGACACCGTCCGCCGGTGGGCCGCCGACCGGGTCCTGCCGGACATCGCCGACTGGTACGAGCGCGGCGAACTCCCCGGCATCCGCGAACTCGCCCGCGAACTCGGCGCGATCGGCGCCCTGGGCATGGCCCTGACCGGCTACGGCTGCGCCGGCGCCTCACACCTCCAGTACGGGCTGGCCTGCCTGGAGTTGGAGGCCGCCGACTCCGGCATCCGCTCGCTGGTCTCCGTCCAGGGCTCGCTGGCCATGTACGCGATCTGGCGCTTCGGTTCGGAGGACCAGAAGCAGCAGTGGCTGCCGCGGATGGCCGCGGGCGAGGTCATCGGCTGCTTCGGGCTGACCGAGCCGGACCACGGCTCCGACCCGGCGGGCATGCGCACCTACGCCAAGCGCGAGGGCACCGACTGGGTGCTGACCGGGCGCAAGATGTGGATCACCAACGGGTCGGTGGCCGGCGTCGCGGTGGTCTGGGCCCGCACCGACGACGGCATCCGCGGCTTCGTCGTCCCCACCGACGCCCCCGGCTTCACCGCCACCGACATCAAGCACAAGTGGTCGCTGCGCGCCTCGGTCACCAGCGAACTGGTCCTGGACGAGGTGCGGCTGCCCGCCGACGCGATGCTGCCGGAGGCCCGGGGGCTGGGCGCCCCGCTGCGCTGTCTGAGCCACGCCCGCTACGGGATCGTCTGGGGCTCGATGGGGGCGGCGCGGACCTGCTTCGAGGCGGCGCTCGACTACGCCCGCACCCGTGAGCAGTTCGGCAAGCCCATCGGCGCCTTCCAGCTCACCCAGGCCAAGCTCGCCGACATGGCGCTGGAGCTCCACAAGGGCGTACTGCTCGCCCACCACCTCGGGCGGCGGTTCGACGCCCGGCGGCTGCAGCCGGAGCAGATCAGCTTCGGCAAGCTCAACAACGTCCGCGAGGCGATCGACATCTGCCGCACCGCGCGGACGATCCTCGGCGCCAACGGGATCTCGCTCGAATACCCCGTCATGCGGCACGCCACCAACCTGGAGTCGGTGCTGACCTACGAGGGCACCGCGGAGATGCACCAGCTGGTGCTGGGCAAGGCCCTCACCGGACTCGACGCCTTCCGGTGAGCCCGGTGCGCCGCGCCGACCGCCGCGCTGGTCGGGGACGCCTTCGGTCCCCGGCCGGAGCGGCCGGTCGCGCCTGGTCTCAACTCTGGTTGAAGAAGCCGCCGTTGCGGTGGCCGCGGGTCTCGCCGGTGACGACCCGGTAGTCGGGCGGGGTCAGCAGGAAGACCCGGGTGGCGACCCGCTCGATGGAGCCGCGCAGGCCGAAGGTCAGGCCGGCCGCGAAGTCCACCACCCGCTTGGCGTCCCCGGAGTCCATCGCCGTGAGGTTGACGATCACCGGGACGCCCTCCCGGAAGAGCTCGCCGATGCCGCGGGCGTCCCGGAAGGAGGCCGGGGAGACGGTGGCGATGCGCGTGCCCTGGTCCTGGGCGGCCTCGTCGGTCACCCGGACCCGGGGGTCGGTCACCCAGGGACTGCCACCCGAGTCGGCGGACTCGGGTCCCTCGGCGTAGTCGTCGTCGTAGTAGCGCTCGTCATCGTTGTCGTCGACGAGGCCAAGCCAGGCGCTCGCCTTGCGCACCGATCCCATTGACGCCTCCTCTCACCCGCGGCGTGTGCGTTCCGTTCGCCCTATCGTCGTCCATGAGGGCGAGGGAGTGCCAAGCGGATAGCCGCCGCACGGGGGGTTCGTGACATACCTGGTGCAAAAAGGGTGGTGCGCCGTCAGCTTTCCCGCCCTGGCGGTGAACTGACAGTACGAAGGGCATCACGGTCGGTACCCGATTCGGTGATGTCGACAAGTTGACGCCGCCGGCCGGATTCGACCTGTGGGTAGGTTCGACGGTGGGACCAGGGCATATGCCCGAGGTCCGAGTGGCCGCGTAAGGGATAGGCGGATGATCGGGTGACCGACCCCGCGGAGCGTCGTTGACACGGGAGCAGAAACCACCATCCCGTCTTCATAGACTCTCCGAAAGTTCACCACGTGACTACACCACACGAGGGGGAGCGCCTCTCGCGCTTCCGACGGGCGTTCACGGCGACGGTCGTGGCGCCCCGCAGCCTCCGTGCCAAACTCATCCGCATCCTGGCGGTGGCGCTGGCGATACTCCTGGCGCTCCTGGGCTACTCCGCGGCCCGGCAGATCGGCGACTACGAGAACGCCGGCACCACCGCCGCCGACGCCCGCCTGGCCAACGCGCTCCAGGGCTTCATCCACGAGCACCAGAAGGAACGCGGCCTGACCACCGGATACGTGGGCGGGATCGCCGAGTTCCACGACCGGATGCTGGCCCAGCGCCGGCTCACCGACCGGGCGCTGGCCGCGGTGCGGCACGATTTGAGCGGCCGTGGGGACAGCGCCGCCGACGGCGTGCGGCACGGGCTGACCCGGGTCGACGCCCTCCAGGGCATCCGGTCCGCCGCGGACCGCGGCACCGGCGACGTGGAGCGGACGTACGACTACTTCACCGACACCAACGTCGCGTTGAACCGCGTCGGGACCGGCGTCGTCGGGGTCCGTGACGCCCAGCTGCGGGCCGACTACCAGTCGCTGCAAGTCCTCGGCACGGCCAAGGAGTTCACCGGCCAGGAGCGCGCCATCGTGCTCGGCTCGCTGCACGCCGGGCGGTTCCTCGGGGACGACTACACCCGCTTCATGACCACCCGGTCCGGGCGGCTGGCGGCGCTGGGGGAGTTCCCCGAGTGGGCCACGCCCCGCCAGGAGCGCCTGGTGACGGCCGCGTTGGCGAGCCCGTCGGCCAAGGAGCTGTTCCGCTACGAGAAGCTGATCGTCGCCGGGCGCGGGGTGCTGCCGGGCGCCCGCAAGGTCCCGCCGACCGCCTGGTACAACGCCACCACCGCCACCATCGACGAGCTGCGCACCGTCCAGATCTCGCTCGGCACGGACATCAACGCCCGGGCGACCGCGCTGGAGGAGGACGCCACCGGCACCCTGGCGCTGTTCGCGGCGCTCGCGGTCGGGTCGGTGCTCGCCCTCGGCGCCCTCGCCGTCGGCGCCGCCCGCTCGGTCTCCGGGCCGCTGGACTCGCTGACGCGGCAGGCCCGGGAGGTCGCCGGCGAGCGGCTGCCGACCGCCGTGACCCGCGTCCAGAACGAGTCCGGTACGCCGGAGCCGCTGCGGCCGGTGACCGTACCGCGCGGTGCGGGCGCCGAGGTCCACCAGCTGGCCGACGCCTTCGACCAGGTGCAGCGGGTCGCCTACGACCTGGCCACCGAGCAGGCCGTGCTGCGCCGCAACGCCACCGAGTCGCTGGTCAACCTCGGCCGCCGCAACCAGAACCTGGTCCGCCGCCAGATCAGCTTCATCAACAAGCTGGAGCACGAGGACGCCGATCCCACGACGCTGGCCAACCTCTTCGAACTGGACCACCTCGCGACCCGGATGCGGCGCAACGCCGAGAGCCTGCTGGTGCTCGCCGGCGAGGCCAGCCCGCGCACCTGGGCCAACCCGCTGTCCGTCACCGACGTGATCCGGGCGGCGCTCTCCGAGGTCGAGGAGTACCGCCGGGTCAAGCTGCGCCGGGTGGACGCGGTCTTCCTCGGCGGCACGGTGGTCTCCGAGATCTCCCACCTGCTCGCCGAGCTGATCGAGAACGCGCTGAGCTTCTCGCCGCCGGACACCGATGTGGAGGTCGAGGGCCGCCGCACCAGCGCCGGCTACCTCGTCGCGATCGTGGACCACGGCACCGGAATGGACGCCCAGGCGATGGCCGAGGCCAACGTCCGGCTCTCCGGCGCCGCCAGCTTCATGGCCGAACCCACCCGCTTCCTGGGCCACTTCGTGGTCGGCGCGCTGGCCCGCAAGTGCGGGATCGAGGTCCGGCTGGGGGAGGCGCCGGCCGCCGGCACCGTCGCGCGGGTGCTCATCCCGGCGCACCATCTCGCGGAGTCGGCCGCGGCGCCGGCCGTGCCCGCCGTACCGGAGAGGCCGGACCGGGCGCAGCAGGAGAAGGGGAGGAGTGCGGTGCCGGACGAGCACGCCACCGCGTCGGACGACGGTGCACAGGCCGGCCGGCCGGACCCGGCGCGCTCCGCGGCGGGCGACGGGGAGTCCGCGCCGCTGCCCCGGCCCCGGGGGGCCAAGCGGGCGGCGGAGCCGGCGGACGCGCCGGCCGGGCCGCGCGGGTCCTCGGCGGCCCGCACCCGCAACGGCCTGGTCAAGCGGGCCAAGCGCAGCGCCATCCAGTCGGCGGTCGACGAGGCGGCGGCACCGCGCTGGCAGCAGCAGGCCGAGCCGACGCCGGAGCGTTCGCCCGACGAGGTCTCCGGCATGCTCGCGGGCCTGCGCAGCGCCCATATGCGCGGCGGGATCAGCGTGGAGAAGGAGCGCGAGCGGGCCGAGGAGCAGAAGCGGGAGCGGGGCGCCGGCGGCCGGGACGTACCGGAGCGCGGGCGCGGGGAGCAGGCGGAGCAGGCCGTGGCGAAGGGGGACCAGAAGTGAGCGTCGATCTCCACAACGATTCGCAGACCTTCAACTGGCTGCTGGCCAGCTTCGTCCGCAAGACCGACGGGGTGCGGGACGCGGTGGCGGTCTCCTCGGACGGGCTGCTGATCGCGGTCTCGGAGGGCCTGAACCGCACCGACGCGGACCATCTGGCGGCGGTGGTGTCCGGGCTGTCGAGCCTGGCCCGCAGCGCGTCGCGGCGCTACGAGTTCGACGGCGTCAAGCTCATCATGATCGAGATGGGCCGGGGCTTTCTGCTGGTCTCGGCGATCCGGGACGGCAGCTGCCTGGGCGTGCTCGCCGACTCGACCGGTGAACTGGGCCTGGTCGGCTACGAGATGGCGGTCCTGGCCGAGCGGGCCGGGGACCTGCTGACCCCGGCGCTGATCGCGGACCTGCGGCAGGTACTGCCCCGATGAGCCAGGAAGGGGAGGAGGACGAGCTGTTCGTCCGGCCGTTCATCATGACCGGCGGCCGGGCCGAGCCGATGCACGAGGGGCTGCGGCTGGAGACGCTGGTGGTGGCGGTGCCCGAACCGCCCCTCGCGGAGCTGGAGTTCGAGCGCCGCCGGATCGTCACGCTGTGCGCGCAGGCGACGACGGTGGCCGAGGTGGCCGCCGGCATCGGGGTGCCGCTGGGCGTCGCCAAGGTGCTCATCGCCGACCTCGTCGTCGGTGGACTGCTGGTCTGTCAACAACCCAAGGAGCTGCCGCTCCATGTCCTGGAGAGGATCAGGGACCATGTCAGGGCGCTCTGAGAAGGCGGCGCCGCTCGCCGTCAAGATCGTCATCAGCGGCGGACTGGGCGTCGGCAAGACGACGTTCATCGGCGCGATCTCCGAGATCGAGCCGCTGGACACCGAGGCCGCCATCACCCAGGTCTCGGTCGGGGTGGACTCGCTGGTCGGGGTGGAGAACAAGACGACCACCACGGTGGCGCTGGACTTCGGCCGGATCACCCTCGACCCGACGCTCGCGCTCTACCTCTTCGGCACGCCGGGCCAGGACCGCTTCTCGTTCCTCTGGGAGGACCTGGTGGAGGGCGCGCTGGGGGCGATCGTGCTGGTCGACACCCGGCGTATCGAGGACTCCTTCCCGGCGCTGGACTTCTTCGAGGAGCGCGGGACGCCGTTCGTGCTCGCGGTCAACCGCTTCGACGGGGCGCAGCAGTTCGCGCTGGAGGAGGTCCGGGAGGCGCTGGGCATCGACGGCACGGTGCCGGCGCTGGCCTGCGACGCCCGGCAGCGGTCGTCGGTGCGCGATGTGCTGGCGGCGCTGATGGACCAGGTCGTGCAGCGCCATGCGGCCGGCGGAGCGGTCCGGGTGGGGGCGCCGGCCCGCTGAGCGGCGGGCGGCCCGCGGGGTGGACGGGCACGGGGTCCCGGCCTTCGACCGGAGGCCGGGACCCCGTGCCCCTGTGCACGGCGGCGCCGCCACGCCGCCGCCCCCGGGTCAGCGCTTCTCCGGCGGGCTGATCCGGGAGGTCGTCAGGGCGGAGGCGGTGGTGCCCCACTTCGCGAGGATGCGGTCGTAGGTCCCGTCCTTCTTCAGCCGGTTGACGGCGGCCTGGAAGGCGGGCGCCAGCAGTGTGCCCTTCTTGAAGGCGAAGCCGACGTCCAGCCGCTTGAACTCGTTGAGGAAACGCAGGCCCGGCTGCTGCCGCACGGCGTAGCGCAGCCCGTTGATGGTGTTCATCACCACGTCGGTGCGGCCCTGTTGGAGCGAGAGCCACAGGGCGCCCGGGTCGGCGTAGGTCCGGACGTCGTACGGGCGCTTCCCGGCGTCGGCGCAGCGGTGCCGGTTCTCGGCCAGTGTCGTCTCGAAGGTGGTGCCGGCGCCGGTGGCCACCGTCAGACCGCACAGTCGGGTCAGCGAGGTGACCTTCTTCAGCGGGCTGTCCTGACGGGTGGCGAAGCCCTGGCCGTCGTTGATGTAGGTGACGAAGTCGAGGGTTCTGCGGCGTTCGTCGGTGACGCCGAAGTTGCCGGTGCCCACGTCGTACTTGCCGCTGTCCAGGGCCGGCAGGATCGCCTCGAAACCGGCGACCTCCCGGGTGAGCTTCAGGCCGAGGACCTTGCCGACCGCGTCCGCGAAGTCGATGTCCTGGCCGGCCAGGGTCGTGCCGTCGGGCAGGTAGGTGGAGCTGGGCGGGGAGCCGACGCCGGCGGCCAGGGCGAGGGTGCCGCGGGCGCGGACGGCGGCGGGCAGCAGCGCGGCGGCGGCCGGGTCCTTCCGTACGGCGGAGACCACGTCCGTGGTGGGCACCGTGCCGCGCCCGGCGGATGGGCCGGTGTCCCCGGCGCCGGTGGCCGCCCGGCCGGATCCGCAGGCGGTGACCGCCAGGGCCGCGGTGACCAGGAGCGCGGCGGTGCGCAGCGCGGTGGTGGGGAGGCGGGTGGTGGGCATGGGCGCGGGGTCTCCAGGGGGTCTCGAACGGCGGCGGGCGGCACGCGGGGGCGGCCCGCCGCCGACGGGCGGAAGGGCGGTGCGGGGAAGGTGAGATGACGGAGAGTCAGAAGACGATGGAGCGGTACGGCGAGGGGAGGGGTGCGCCGGACGGCGGCGCGGTGTGAAGGCGCGCGGCGGGAGGAAGGAGAACCGCGGAAACAGCCCGGCCGTCAGGCGGCGGGCCTCATGGGCAGGGGGTCAGCTCAACAGGACGACGACCACACACGACCGAAGTCGATGTGGTCGCGGGTGACCAGCCGCTGCCATGGATACATGCGACTCAGTGGAACAGGCATCTGTTTCCGCGTCAACAGCGACGTGATCCATCGCTCACCGAACGGGCGCCGCCCGCCGGGCCCTTGACAACCGGCCGTGCCCACCCCATAGCCTCAAGTGCCGGTCGTGCTGAGGGGCGCGACCCGCCGATGCCTGTGTGAAGGCGCCCGACTCCCGTGCTCGAACGACGCGTCCACGGAGCCTTCGCATGCCTTCCGACATCCTCGACGTCCCCGCCGTGCCCGCGGCGCCGCCCGGCGAACCGTCCCGCGCCGCCCCGCGCCTCGTGCCGCGCCGCCGCACCGGGCAGTGGGCGGCCGCCGTCGTCCTGCTCGCCCTGCTGGCGCTCGCCCTCGTCTCCGTCGTCCGCAACCCCGCCTTCCAGTGGGACGTGGTCGCCGACTACTTCCTGACCCCCGCCGTGCTGCGCGGCCTGGGGCTGACGCTCTGGCTGACCGCCGTGGTGATGGTGCTGGGCTTCGCGCTCGGCACCCTGCTCGCGGTGCTGCGACTGTCCGGCAACCCGGTGCTGCGCGGCGTCGGCCGGGGCTATGTCTGGCTGTTCCGGTCGACGCCGATCCTGGTCCAGCTGCTGTTCTGGTTCAACATCGGGGCGCTGTACCCGGTGGTCCTCGGCGTCAAGACCGTCGACCTGCTCTCGCCGGTCGCCGTCGCCGTCCTCGGGCTCACCCTGCACGAGGCCGCGTACGCCGCGGAGGTGGTCCGCGGCGGCATCCTCTCCGTCGACAAGGGGCAGTGGGAGGCCGCGCAGGCGCTGGGCCTGGGCGCCGGGCGGCGGCTGCGCCGGATCGTGCTGCCGCAGGCGATGCGGTCGATCGTGCCGCCGGCCGGGAACATGCTGATCGGCACTCTCAAGGGCACCTCCATCGTCAGCGTCATCGCCGTCAACGACCTGCTCTACGCGGTCCAGTTGACCTACCACCGCACCTACCAGGTCATTCCGCTGCTGCTGGTGGCCACCCTCTGGTACGTGCTGGTCACCTCGGTCCTCAGCGTCGGCCAGCACTACCTGGAGCGGCACTACGCCCGCGGTACGGCCGGTGCCCGGTGAGCCCGGCCGCACCCGGCCCGGACCGGCCGTCCGTGGTGATCGTCGGGGCCGGCCCGCGGGGCACCGGGGTGCTGGAGCGGATCGCCGCCAACGCCCCCGAGCTGTACGGCGACGCGCCCCTCGATCTGCACCTGGTCGATCCGCATCCGCCCGGCGGCGGCCGGATCTGGCGCCAGGAGCAGTCCCCGCTGCTGTGGATGAACTCCCTGGCCGAGGACGTCACCCTGTTCACCGACGAGACCGTGGAGCTGGCCGGGCCGGTGCGGCCGGGGCCCTCGCTCGCCGAGTGGGCCCGTGCGGTGCGGGACGGTGAACTCGCCGCCCCGGAGGGCCTTTGCGACGACGTGGCGGCGCTCGGCCCGCGGGACTTCGCCGGGCGGCGGCTCCAGAGCGCCTACCTCCGCTGGGTCCATCAGGAAGCGGTGGCCGCGCTGCCGCCCCGGGTCACGGTGCACACGCACCGGCGGACCGCGGTGCGCGTCACCGGGCCGCGCGAAGGCCGCCAGCAGGTGTGGCTGGCGGGCCACCCCACCCCGCTCGCGGCCGACCTGGTGGTGCTCGCCCTCGGCCACCTGGAGTCCGAACCGGACGACGCACAGCGGGCGTTGGGGGAGTTCGCCACCCGGCACGGGCTGGTGTACCTGCCGCCGGCGTTCACCGCCGACAGCGCTCTCGACGCGCTGCGGCCCGGCGAACCGGTGCTGGTGCGCGGCTTCGGGCTGGCCTTCGTCGACCTGATGGTGCTGCTGACCGAGGGCCGCGGCGGGACGTACACCACCGGTGCCGACGGGGAGTTGGCCTACCGTCCCTCGGGGCGGGAGCCGGTGCTGCACGTCGGGTCCCGGCGCGGCGTCCCCTACCACTCCAAGATCGGCTACCCGCCGTCCGGCGCCCGTCCGCCGCTGCCGCGCTTCCTGGGGCCCGCCGAGGTCGACGCGCTGCGCGCCCGCCCCGGGGGGTTCGACTTCCGGCGGGACGTACGGCCGTTGATCGACAAGGAGTTGGGGTTCGCCCACTACCACCGGCTGTTCACCGCGCACCCCGAACGCACCCGGATGGCCTGGCCGGACTTCGAGGAGAAGTACGCCGTCGCCGAGCCCGGCGGCGCCGCCCTCCAGGCCCTGGTCGCCGCCGCCGTCCCCGATCCGGCCGACCACCTGGACCCGGACGCGCTGGACCACCCGCTGGACGGCATCCGCCACGCCGACGGCGCGTCCCTCCAGGCCGGGTTGCGCGCCCATATCGAGGCCGACCTGGCGCGCCGCCACGACCCGGCCCACAGCCCCGACCTGGCGGTCTTCTTCGCCCTGCTGTCGGTCTACGGCCAGTTGGTCCGGCTCGGCGACCACGGGCCCTGGTGGCACGGCTTCTTCAGCTTCCTGGCGTCCGGGCCGCCCGGCCCCCGGCTGCGGCAGCTGCTGGCGCTCTCCCGGGCCGGGGTGGTGCGCTTCCTGGGTGCCGGCCTCACCGTCACCGCCGACCAGGAGCGCGGGGTGTTCCGCGCCGGGTCCGCCAGCGTGCCGGGGGTATGGACCGAGGCCCGGGCCCTGGTGGAGGCGCGGCTGCCGGCGCCGTCCGTGGCCCGCACCCGGGACCGGCTGCTGCGCGCCCTGTACGCCGACGGCGCCCGCGCCACGGCCGGCGGTCTGCTCGCCGTCGATCCCGCCGACGGCCGGATCCTGGACCGGGCCGGCCGCCCGCACCCGCGCCGCTTCGCCCTCGGCCCGCACACCGACGCCCGCGGCAGCGGCGCCTTCACCCGCCCCCGTACCAACGCGCCCGCCTTCCGGCAGAACGACGCGACCGCGCAGGCCCTGCTCACCTTCCTGCGCGAGCGCACCGCCCCACCGGTCCCGGCCCCCGCCCCGCACGGCGAGGACGTGCCATGCCGCTGAGCGCCGGGCCCGCCGTCGTCCACGACCCGTCCGCCGGGACCACCGCGGCCGGGGAGCCGGCCGGGCAGCCGCGACCGCCGCGGCACGCCGGGCCGTCCGGGCGGGGCACCCCGCCCCGCACCACCGTCTCGAACGCCACCACACCGAGGGGACCGCGCGATGAACGCCATGGTCGAAGTCCGTTCCGTCCACAAGAGCTTCGGCGCCGTCGAGGTGCTGCGCGGTATCGACCTGGAGGTCGCGGCCGGTGAGGTGGCGGTGGTGCTCGGCCCGTCCGGGTCGGGCAAGTCCACGCTGCTGCGCACCATCAACCACCTGGAGAAGGCCGACGGCGGCTGGATCAGCGTGGACGGGGCGCTGATCGGCTACCGGCGCGGTGCGGGCCCCGCAGCCCGGGCGGACCGGCTCTACGAACTGCCCGAGCGGGAGATCCGCAGACAGCGCACCGGTATCGGCTTCGTCTTCCAGAACTTCCACCTCTTCCCGCATCTGACGGTGCTGGAGAACCTCGTCGAGGCGCCGATCGCGGTGCAGCGCCGCCCGCGCAAGGAGGCCGAGGCCACCGCCCGCCGGCTGCTGGCCCGGGTCGGGCTGGCGGAGAAGGCCGACGCCTACCCCGGGCAGCTCTCCGGCGGCCAGCAGCAGCGGGTCGCCATCGCCCGGGCGCTCGCCCTGTCGCCCGGGCTGCTGCTCTTCGACGAGCCGACCTCGGCCCTCGACCCCGAGCTGGTCGGCGAAGTCCTGGACGTCATCCGGGACTTGGCGCACCAGGGCACCACCATGATCATCGTCACCCATGAGATCGGCTTCGCCCGCGAGGTCGCCGACACCGTGGTCTTCATGGACGGCGGGCGGATCGTCGAGCAGGGACCGCCCGCCCAGGTGCTCGACCACCCGCGCCATGCGCGCACCCGGGCCTTCCTCGCCAAGGTCCTGTGACCGCGACCGCCCCGTCCCCCAACTGCCCGGGAAGCCGTCAATCCGGCTTCCCGGGCGGTGCGTTGGGGAACCCGGTCGGGATCCGGATCGTGGACGCCCTCTTGCGCCGCGGGGGTCCCGCACCCGAAACTCCCGGGCAAGCGCTTGTCAGGGGCACGCAAAAAATGGGGCGCGGGGGTTTCCCCTGCGCGCACCCGTGTGCTCCTCGGCTGCGCCTCACGGGCCGCCCACCGGCGGCCCCCGATCCCCCTCGGAGGAATCAGTGAGGAACGCGCGCACAACCCCCCGCAGCGGTGTGGCGAGACGCACCCGGCTGATCGCCGTGGCGTCCGGACTGGTGGCCCTCGGTGCGGTCGCCGTCCCGGCCACCGCCGGCGCCCAGACCCCTGCTCCCGCCAAGACGTTCAGTGCCGCCCAGCTCACCGCCGCGGGTGACGCGGTCCGCTCCGCGGACGTCGCCGGCACCGCCTGGCGCGTCGACCCGGCGACCCACACCCTGGTCGTCACCGCCGACAGCACCGTCTCCAAGACCGAGGTCGCCAAGATCCAGCAGGCCGCCGGCAGCAACGCCGGCGCGGTCCGGATCGAGCGCACCGCGGGCACGATCCGCAAGCTGATCTCCGGCGGCGACGCCATCTACGCGCCCAGCTGGCGCTGCTCGCTCGGCTTCAACGTCCGCAAGGGCAGCACCTATTACTTCCTGACGGCCGGTCACTGCACCGACGGCAAACCGCCGTGGTACACCAGCTCCTCCGGCGCCACCAGCATCGGCCCGACCGTCGGCTCCAGCTTCCCCGGCCACGACTACGGCCTCGTGCAGTACAACAACACCTCGCTGGCGCACCCCGGAGCGGTCGGCGGCCAGACGATCACCAGCGCCGGCACCCCCACGGTCGGCCAGTCGGTCACCCGCCGCGGTTCCACCACCGGCGTCCACAGCGGCAAGGTCACCGGCCTGAACGCCACGGTGAACTACGGCAACGGCGAGATCGTCTCCGGCCTCATCCAGACCACGGTCTGCGCCGAGCCCGGCGACAGCGGCGGCTCCCTGTACTCGGGCAGCACGGCGCTCGGCCTGACCTCGGGCGGCAGCGGCGACTGCACCAGCGGCGGCACCACCTTCTTCCAGCCCGTCACCGCGGCGCTCAGCGCCTACGGCGTGACGCTCGCCTGACCGGCTGAGAAGTCCGCAGCAGGGCCCCCGCCGGCCGGCAGGCGGGGGCCCGTCGCGCGCGTCGACCGCCTCCGGGGCCGGGCCTACCATGGAAGACAAAAGGGCCTTAAGCGACGTAACGGCGCAGTTCAGGGGGCCGTGATGCTCGGAGAACTGGTGGCGGCCGGAGTGGGTCTGGCCTCCGCGGGGACGGTCTATCTGATGGCCGCCGCCCGGGTGGTCAAGCAGTACGAACGCGGTGTGGTGCTCCGGCTGGGGCGGCTGACCGCCCCGGTGCGCGGGCCGGGCTTCACCATGATCATCCCGGGTGTGGACCGGATGCGTAAGGTCAACATGCAGATCGTCACGATGCCGGTGCCGGCGCAGGAGGGCATCACCCGCGACAACGTCACGGTCCGGGTCGACGCGGTGGTCTACTTCAAGGTCGTCGACGCCGCCGACGCGGTGGTCCGGGTCGAGGACTACCGGTTCGCGGTCTCGCAGATGGCGCAGACCTCGCTGCGCTCGATCATCGGCAAGAGCGAACTGGACGACCTGCTGTCCAACCGCGAGAAGCTCAACCAGGGCCTGGAGCTGATGATGGACAGCCCGGCCATCGGCTGGGGCGTGAGCGTGGACCGGGTCGAGATCAAGGACGTCTCGCTGCCGGAGACGATGAAGCGCTCGATGGCCCGCCAGGCGGAGGCCACCCGCGACCGCCGGGCCCGCGTGATCAACGCCGATGCCGAACTCCAGGCGTCGAAGAAGCTGGCCGAGGCCGCCGCGGCCATGTCCGACCAGCCCGCCGCGCTCCAACTGCGGCTGCTCCAGACCGTGGTGGCGGTCGCCTCCGAGAAGAACTCCACCCTCGTCCTGCCCTTCCCCGTGGAGCTGCTGCGGTTCCTGGAGCGCTCCGGGCTCCAGGCCCAGGCGCAGACCGAGCAGGTGGAGGCGGAGGCCCAACGGGCCCGCGCGCAGCGGCCGACCGCCCCGGAGCGGATGGTTCCGCCGGACGCCGCCCAGGAGCGGATGGTCTCCGCGGACGCCGCCCCGCCCCCGCCGCCGGTCGAGAGCGGCCCCGTCGAGGACGCCCTGCCGGCGCTCGAAGACCTCCCGGAGGCCGAAAACCTCCGCAGCGGTCCGTCGTGACGCGGTCCGTCGTGACGCGGTCCGCCGCGGCGGTGCGGACGGCGCCCAGGGGGAGGGCGCACCGGCGGTGTGACCCGGGCGTCCCGCTCCGCCGGCCGCTTCGGCGCTCCCTGTCCTTCGCGGGGCGGCGCTGAGAGAATGCGCGCGTGGGGGTTTCAGGGGAATCGACCGCGCAGTGGTTATGGGACCGTCAGAGCGTCTGGTCGCAGGCGGCCGACCACGCCAAGCGTGCGATCGGGCGGGCCCGGACGGCGGGTCTGGTGCTGGGGGTGCTGGGCGCGTGTGCCGGCACCGCGGCCGCGCAGGTCATGGCGTGGAACGACGGGGTGGGGAAGGCGCTGGCGTTCCTGGCGGCCGTCGCGGTGGGGCTCGCGCCGCTGGCCGCCAGGGCGGCGGGCCCCCGACAGGTCCGCGACTGGACCCGGTTGCGCTCGCTCAGCGAGGAGCTCAAGAGCGAGGTCTACACCTATCTCGCCCGCGTCGCCCCCTATCGGGAAGCGGACGCCTCCGAGGTGCTGCTGGACCGCGCCGAGCGGGTCCTTGAGGACGCCTCCGACCTGGTCGGCCACACCATCGCGCACACCCCTCGGCGGCGTGACCTGCCCTCCGTCACCGACCTCGGCTCCTATGTGGACGTACGGGTCGCCGGCCAGATCGAGGGCTACTACCGGCCCCGGGCCGCGCACATGGGTCGGCGGACCGGCCAGGTCCGCCGGGCGGAGCTGGCCCTGGCCGGCGCCGCCGCGGTGCTGGGCGCGGTGTCCGTCGTCTTCGGCGCGGAGTGGGCCACCGCATGGGTCGCCATGGTCACCACCGTGGCCGCGGCGGTCACCGCGCATGCGGCGGCCGCCCGGTACGCCTACCAGGAGCTGGAGTTCTCCCGTACGGCCGCGGAGCTGGAGCGGCTGACGGTGCACCGCGGCCGGGCGGCCGGCCCCGCCGCCGACGACGCCTTCGTCGGCCGGTGCGAACGCGTCATCTCCGCGCAGAACGAAGGCTGGATGGCGAAGTGGCTCAGCGAGTAGGGCCGGTCGCCGAACTCCCGCCTGCCGCCCGCCGCCGTCGCGCGCTTTGAAGCCCGAAGTCGCCCGCGCGGGCGGCCCGGTGAGACCGGGGCGAGCGCGGAAGGGGCCGGTCGGGCGGGGCGTTTTCCGGTCAGGTGCAGTCCTCACACTTCGCGCGCCGCCGACCGCTCCGTATGCCCTCTGAGGTCCGCACTCGGGACCGGGGCGGGCGAAGAGCGGCGTGAACACAGTGTGGAGAAAGCGTGAACTCCCGCAACCGAGACCGGAACCCGGTCTTGTGCACGGGAGAAACGGGTGGGAATACTCGGGCCTGTTGGCATGGACGCGACTCCCCGAGGCGCCGCCACGGGGTGGAGTTGTCTGTGCTCGGTACCTCACACCTCACTCTCGGGCCCGCACGACTCCCCACAGTCCCGGGTCCAACCCCCCACGGGAGGCCCTGAGTTGAAGCACCGTCGCATATCCCGCCGTCGCACGATGCTGGCCGGCGCCGGCGCACTCGCGCTCGCCGCCACCGCGACCGTCACTCTCGCCAACGCGCACGCCGCCCCGGCCCCCAAGGCGGCCAAGCTCTCCCCGGCCGCCGCGACCGCGCTGGCGTCCCAGCTCAAGTCCGGCACCGCCGGCGCGTACTACGACGCGCAGGCCAAGAAGCTGGTGGTCAACGTGGTGGACCAGGCGTCCGCCGCGACCGTCCAGGCCAAGGGCGCCGAGGCGAGAATAGTCAAGCACTCGATGGCCCAACTCGACGCGACCCGGCAGACGTTGAAGGCCAAGGCGACCATCCCCGGCACCGCCTGGGCGATGGACCCCAGGGCCAACAAGGTCGTGGTGACCGCCGACCGCACGGTCACCGGCGCCAAGCTGGACCGGCTCACCAAGGTCGCCGAGGGCCTCGGTGACACCGTCGAAATCCGCCACAGCAAGAGCGAGTTCAAGCCGCTGATAGCGGGCGGCGACGCGATCTGGGGCAGCAGCGCCCGCTGTTCGCTCGGCTTCAACGTGGTCAAGGACGGCCAGCCGTACTTCCTGACCGCCGGCCACTGCGGCAACGCCGTCAAGAGCTGGTCCGACCAGCAGGGCGGCCAGGAGATCGCGACCACCGACCAGTCCACGTTCCCGGGCAACGACTACTCCATCGTCAAGTACACCGGCAACGCCGACCATCCCAGCGAGGTCGACCTCTACAACGGCAGCACCCAGAAGATCACCAAGGCGGCGGACGCCACCGTCGGCGAGAAGGTGCAGCGTTCCGGCAGCACCACCCAGGTGCACGACGGCACCGTCAAGGCGCTGAACGCCAGCGTCAACTACCAGGAGGGCACGGTCGACGGGCTGATCCAGACCGACGTCTGCGCCGAGCCCGGTGACAGCGGCGGCGCCCTCTTCGACGGCGAGAGCGCCATCGGCCTCACCTCCGGCGGCAGCGGCGACTGCAGCAACGGCGGCGAGACCTTCTTCCAGCCGGTTCCGGCCGCCCTCCAGGCGTACGGCGCACAGATCGGCTGAACCAGGCCGACCGGCCCCGGGCCGACGGCATGAACCGGCCCCCGGACGCTCTCCTCGTCCGGGGGCCGGTGCCGTCGCCGTCCTGACGGCTTACGTCAGGAACGGCTCGGGGCCGGTCAGAACTCGAACACCGAGCCCTTGCCGTCCGTCATCGCGCAGGTGTTGGCGAAGGTGTACGTGTACGAGACCCGGCGGCCCTGCCAGACCCCGTCCGCGGTGACCACGACCGGCGCCCACTCCTTGGTGCACAGCCGCTCGCTCGTCGCCGCGCCCTTGGTCACCGCGCCGAAGTCGCCGGCCACCGAGCGCAGTTGGTCGCAGGCGGCTCTCGGGGCCGGGTGGCTGCCGGACGCCTTCGGCATACAGGTCAGCGTCACCGCGCGCTCCACCGTGGCGGTCGCCCGGGTCTCGCCCCGGCCGACCGTCAACACCAGCTCCGAGGGGGCGTAGAGCCCCCCGCTCCGGGCGGGCTGGGCCGATGCGGCGACGGCCTGCGCGGTGGTGGACAGGCTGCCCAGAACCAGCGCCGCGCCGAGCGCGACCGCCCCAGTGATGTACCGCATGACGAACACTCCCTTGCTTGTAGGTGCAGATGCCGGACGGGAGTCTGGACCAACTGCACCTCAAACGCACGCGACCCGATCACTTTCGGTCGATAGGTGAAAGCTGAGGGTAATGGCGCGAAAGCGTTCGGAAGTGGGGGAGCGGGGTGCCCGTACGCGGTGCACGGCCAGCGCGGATGAGTTCCCTCCGGTAGGGATCGGCCCGCCCTCGGGAGGGGTGGATCCGGCCGCCGACCGTCCGTTCGGCCGGGAGTTGATCTCCGGCGATTGTCCGAACGGCAGGGCCCATCGATCCGCCGGCGGGCGCCGCGCGCCGTTCCGTGCCGCCCCTCGGGTCGCCCTCTCCGGCCGGCCCTAGCCGCCGGCCGCGGGGCCCTCGCCCTCGCCCGGACTCCCTTCGCCGCCACGGCGGTTGCTCCCGCCGTCGGCGCCCTCGCCGCCGGGCCGGGCGTCCAGTCCGGGCAGCCCGGCGGTGAGCGTCCGCATACCGCGGGCCGCCAGCTCCGCGGGGCCGTGCGGGCCGTCCGCCCGCGCGTCGCCCGCGGCCCACTCCTCGACCGCGACCCGCATCGCGGTGTTCGCCGCCGCCGCGGCCCACCGCACCTCCAGCCGCCCGGCGCCGGTGAGTTGCGCCAGTACGGGGCGCAGTGCCTCCTCGGAGTCGTGGTGGACGCGGTGCCAGACCGCGCGCAGCGCCGGGTCGCCGGGCATCGCCCGCAGCAGCCCGCGGGTCCAGCGCAGCGCCTCCGCGGCCCGCTCGTCGGCGGGGGACAGTGCCCGGCGGGCGGCCTGCTCCAGCGCCGCGCGGGCGGGCGGTGCGTCCGGTCCGGCGGCGGCCGTCGCCAGGTCCTCGATCCACTGCCGGACGCCGACCGCGAGCAGCGGGGCCACCGCGTCCTCCTTGGTGCGGAAGTACCGGTAGAAGGTGCGCAGCGCGACGCCCGAGGCGCGGGCGATCTCGTCGGCGGTGACCCCGGGGCCGCGCTCGGCGAACAGGGCCGCCGCGGTGCGGGCGATCTCCAGCTGGGTCGCGGCCTTCCGGCGCTCGGTGAGGGAGGGGCGGGGTGCGGTGGGCATGCCGCCAGCTTACGGAGCGCGGTGACAAGTCGGCATGACGTGCGAAGGTGGCACATTGTGCCAAGTCGGCGTACGGTGCGGCAGCAGTGGACCGCGCCCTCAGGGGCGCCTCATGAACGGAGCAGCACCATGAACCGCTTTGACGGACGCCGCGTACTGATCACCGGAGCCGGCTCGGGCATCGGACAGGCCGCCGTCCACCGGATCCTCGCCGAGGGCGGCCGGGTCGTCGCGGTGGACGTCGCCGAGGCCGGCCTGGCGGCCACCGCCGAGCGGGCCGCCGCGGACGGCGCCGCCGACCGCCTGGAGACCGCGCTGCTGGACATCTCCGACGAGGCCGCGGTGCGGTCCGGCGTGGCCGCCGCCGTGGAGCACCTCGGCGGGCTGGACGTCCTGGTCAACGCGGCCGGCATCCTGCGCTCCGCGCACACCCACGAGACCACGCTGGAGTTCTTCAACCAGATCATCTCGGTCAACCTCACCGGCACCTTCCTGATGATCCGCGAGGCGCTGCCCGCGCTGCTCCGGGGCCGGGCTCCGGTGATCGTCAACTTCAGCTCCACCTCCGCCTCGTTCGCGCACCCGTACATGGCGGCGTACGCGGCGAGCAAGGGCGGCATCCAGTCCATGACCCACGCCATCGCCGGCGAGTACGGCAAGCAGGGGCTGCGCGCGGTGTGCGTGGCGCCGGGCTCCATCGCCAGCGGCATGACCACCGGCCGCGGCCCGGGGTTGCCGGAGGACGCCGACATGAGCCTGTTCGCGAAGCTCCTCCCGGCCATCGGCCAGGGGTTCGCCGGCCCGGAGACGGTCGCCGGTGTGATCGCGATGCTCGCCTCGGAGGACGGTGCCTTCATCACCGGCACGGAGATCCGGATAGACGGCGGTACGCACATGTGACGGTCCCGGCGGTGGCCGGAAGGCGACGCCCGGCGGGGGAGCGTCCGCGGGGCGGGGCGCGAGAATGGGCGGCGCCCCGTGCGTGCCGCGTCGGGAGGGGCGTGGCAGGCACGGGGCGCCGTCGTGTGTCCTAGGCGGGCAGCCGTTTTCCGCCGTCGGCCGTCAGTCCGCCGCTCCGCTCGTCGGCCGTGCGGTGCAGCGCCGCCAGGATGAGGGTGATCAGTACACCGCCCACCGCCCAGGCGGAGAGCACCAGCAGCGGTCCGGTCAGCGCCTGGCCGTGGAAGTACGTGATCGAGCGGGCCGCCCAGGTGCCGGCGCCCGGCGGCAGCGCGGGCCCGATCGCCCGCCAGAACGGCGGCAGCAGCGGATACGGATAGGCGCCGCCCGCGCTCGGGTTGCCGAACACCACGATCACCAGGATCGCCAGGCCGATGCCGATGATGCCCAACAGCCCCTGGAAGGCCAGGGTGGTGGCGCCCACCGCGAAGACGATCAGCGCGCCCAGTCCCCACAGCCCGAAGAGGCTGCCGGGCAGCGCATCGAGGACCGGGCCGACCACGATCGCCCCGGCCAGTCCGGCGGCGATCGCGTACAGCGCCAGCGCGGCGAGCCGGATGACCGCCCGGTGGAGGTTGGCCGGGCGCGCCCCGGCGCTGATCGCCAGGATCGCGGCGCACAGGTAGCCGCCGACGCACCACCCCACCACCAGGTAGAAGGACGACAGGCTGCGGCTGTCGCCGGCGCCGGCCGGGGCCACGTCCTCGACGTGGACGGTCCGCTGCTGCTGTTTCTCGACCGCCGTCACGACCGCCTCGACCGCCTGGGAGAGCGCGGCGCCGCCGCCGCTGGCGACCAGCAACCGGTCGGTGGTGCCGCGCGGTTGGACGATCAGCGCGGCGTCGATCTCGCGGTGCTCGACCTGGCGCCGCGCGGCCGCCTCGGAGGCCGCCGGGCGCGGGTCCAGCGGCGTGCCCGGGAGGTGGTCGAGCTTCTTCAGCAGCTCCCCGCGGACCTGGGCGGGGGCGACCACGGCGAGCGCCATCCGGTCCGGCTTCGGGCGGTGGAAGGCGCCGGTGTACGACGTGATGAACGCGACCATCAGGCCCAGCACCCCGACCACCAGGAGCGCCGCCCGGGCCGTCACCGCGCTCTTCACCTCCTCGGTGAAGGTGAGGCGGGTGCCGTCGTCGGGCGTGGCCATGCGCCGCTCCGTTCTGGGGTTCGGTTCGCAGCTGTTCCACGGGTTTTATATCCCCTTTGGTTGATATCTCCTGATTGGTGGCCTCCAGGGCGCGTGTTCGTACGAATGTTCGAGAGAGGCGTTATGGTGGAGGAAGTGAAACAAGCGACGCGAAGACGGCCGGGGGGCTTATGAGGTGCAGGAGGTGCGGATGCCAGGGTTCACGCATCTGCACACCGCTTCGGGCTTCTCGTTGCGCTACGGCGCCTCCCACCCGGAGCGGCTGGTCGAGCGCGCCGCCGAACGCGGACTCGGCGCCCTCGCGCTGACCGACCGGGACGGCCTCTCCGGCGCCGTCCGCTTCGCCAAGGCCGCCGCCGAGGCCGGCATCCGCCCGCTGTTCGGCGCCGAACTGGCCGTGGCAGAACGGGAGTCGGCGCCCCGGCCCGCCGCCCGCCCCCGTACCCCGGTGCGCGGCGGCGCCTTCGTCGACGAGTCCGCCGCCCGCGTCGTCTTCCTGGCCCGGGACGGCGCGGCCGGCTGGGCCGCCCTGTGCCGACTGGTCTCCGCCGCCCACGCGGACCGCGCCGAGCGGCCCGTACTGCCCCGCGCCGCCCTGGAAACCGACACCGGCGGGCTGACCGTCCTGCTCGGCCCGGACTCCGACGTCGGCCGGGCGCTGACCGCCGGCCGCCCGGACCGCGCCGCCGGACTCCTCGCCCCCTGGCGCGAACGGTACGGCGACGCGCTGCGCCTGGAGGCCGTCGACCACGGGCGCCCCGGCAGCGGCCCCGGCTCCCTGCGGCTGGCCGCCCGCACCCTCGGCTTCGCCGTCGACCAGGGTGTCCGCGCCGTGCTGACCAACGCGGTCCGCTACGCCGACCCCGGCCAGGGCCCGGTCGCCGACGTCCTGGACGCCGCCCGCCGCCTGGTGCCGGTGGACCGGCGCCGCCCCGAGACCTGGGACAGCGGCGAACGCTGGCTCAAGGACGCCGCCGCGATGGGCCGCGCCGCCGAGCGGATCGCCGAGGCGGCCGGCTTCCGGCGCGACCTCGCCCACCGGCTGCTGGCCATGACCGAGGAGACCGCCGGCGCGTGCCTGGTGGACCCCCGGGGCGACATCGGGCTGGGCCGCATCCACTTCCCCGAGTCCCACCTGGTCGGCGCGGAACACCGCACCGCCGCCCGGGTGCTGCGCTCCCGCTGCGCCGCCGCGATGGTGCTGCGCGGCTACGACCGCGACCGCGCGTACTGGACGCGGCTGCACGACGAACTGCGCACCATCGAGCGGCTCGGCTACCCCTCGTACTTCCTGACGGTCGCCCAGGTCGTGGACGACGTACGGGAGCGGGGCATCCGGGTCGCCGCCCGGGGCTCCGGCGCCGGGTCCCTGGTCAACCACCTGCTGGGCATCGCGCACGCCGACCCGGTCGCGCACGGGCTGCTGATGGAGCGCTTCCTGTCCGCGCGGCGGGCCGCGCTGCCGGACATCGACATCGACGTGGAGTCGGCCCGCCGGCTGGAGGTCTACCACGCGATCTTCGACCGCTTCGGCGCCGAGCGGGTGGCGACCGTCTCGATGCCGGAGACCTACCGGGTCCGGCACGCGGTGCGCGACGTGGGCGCCGCCCTGGGCATGGACCCGGCCCGGGTGGACGGCCTGGCCAAGGCGTTCCCGCACATCCGGGCCCGGGACGCCCGCGCCGCACTGGCCGAACTGCCCGAGCTGCGCGGGGTGCGGGAGAGCGCCGACGAACGGCTGTGGCAGCTGGTCGAGGCGCTGGACGCACTCCCCCGCGGCATCGCCATGCACCCGTGCGGCGTGCTGCTCTCCGACGCCACCCTGCTGGACCGCACCCCCGTCGTGCCCACCGCCGGCGACGGCTTCCCCATGTCCCAGTTCGACAAGGAGGACGTGGAGGACCTGGGGCTGCTCAAACTCGACGTGCTGGGCGTGCGGATGCAGTCCGCGATGGCGCACGCGGTCGCCGAGCTCGGCCGGGCCACCGGGACCCGCCTCGACCTGGACGACCCGGCGCAGGTGCCGCCCGGCGACCCGGCCACCTACGACCTGATCCGCGGGGCCGAGACCCTGGGCTGCTTCCAGATCGAGTCGCCCGGCCAGCGCGACCTGGTCGGCCGGCTCCAGCCCGCCACCTTCCACGATCTCGTCGTCGACATCTCCCTCTTCCGGCCGGGGCCGGTCGCCGCCGACATGGTGCGGCCCTTCATCGAGGCCCGGCACGGCCGCCGGGCGCCCCGCTACCCGCACCCCGACCTGGCGGAGACGCTGCGCGAGACCTACGGCGTGGTGGTCTTCCACGAGCAGATCATCGAGATCCTGCGGATCATGACCGGATGCCGGCGGGACGAGGCGGACGAGCGGCGCCGCGCCCTGTCGGACCCGGAGGCCCGGGACCGGGTGCACGCCTGGTTCACCGAGCGGGCCGGACGGCGCGGCTACGCCCCCGAGGTCGTCGCGCACACCTGGGAGATCGTCGAGGCGTTCGGCGCGTACGGCTTCTGCAAGGCGCACGCCGTCGCGTTCGCCGTGCCCACCTACCAGTCCGCCTGGCTCAAGGCGCACCACCCGGCGGCCTTCTACGCCGGGCTGCTCACCCACGACCCCGGGATGTACCCCAAGCGGCTGCTGCTCGCGGACGCCCGGCGGCGCGGGGTGCCGGTGCTGCCGCTGGACGTGAACCGGTCCGCGGTCGCCCACCGGATCGAACTGGTGTCCGGTCGAGAGGGTGCGCCGGACACCTGGGGGCTGCGGCTGGCCCTCTCCGACGTGTACGGAATGAGCCAGGCCGAGGCCCGGCGGATCGCGGACGGCCGGCCCTACCGCTCGCTCCAGGACCTCTGGCAGCGGGCCCGGCCCGGCCGCCCGGTGGCCGAACGCCTCGCCCGGGTCGGCGCGTTGGACGCCTTCGGCGCCAACCGGCGGGACCTGCTGCTGCACGTCGCCGAACTGCACCACCACGGCCGGACCGCCCCCGGCGGGCAGCTGACGCTGCTCACCGGCGAGGAGGCGGGGCAGGCCGAACCGGTCGAGCCGGCCGGCCTGCCCGACCTCACCGACGTGGAGCGGCTCAGCGCCGAGCTCGGCATCCTCGGCATGGACGCCTCCCGCCATCTGATGGCCGACCACCGGGAGTTCCTCATCGAGCTGGGCGCGGTGCCGGCCCGGCGGCTGCGCACCGCCCGGCACGGCGAGACGGTGCTGGTCGCCGGCGCCAAGGCGGCCACCCAGACCCCGCCGATCCGCTCCGGCCGCCGGGTCGTCTTCACCACCCTCGACGACAGCACCGGCCTGGTCGACTGCGCCTTCTTCGACACTCCCCCGGGCCCTGGGGGCCCGGGAGGTGCCCCCAGTCCCCTTGCCGAGTGCGCACACACCGTCTTCCACTCGTGGCTGCTGCTGGTGCGCGGCACGGTCCAGCGGCGCGGCCCGCGCAGCCTCAGCGTGGTCGGCAGCGCCGCCTGGAACCTCGCCGAACTGGCCGAACTCCGCCGCACCGGCGGCCTGGAGGCGGTCACCGCGCGCCTCGCCGCCGCACCGGAACCGGACCGCGCCCCGCCCGCGGGCACCCCGGCGGACGGGACCGCCCCCGAGCCCGCCCCTGCCGGCCCCGGCCGCACCATCCGCCTGGAGACCGGCTACACGCTGCACCCGTGGGCGGACCTCCAGCCGCCCGGTGAACGGGCCGCCACCGGCCGTAAGTTGTGGCACGCCAGCCCCGGGAGCGCCGGATGAACCCGCCCCGTGCACGCACCGGCTCCACCGGAGCGGCCGGGGCCGCGCCCCCCGGCGTGCCCCCCGCCGCCCGCGGCGGCTCCGCCGGCCCACCCGGCACCCTCTACCTCCGCTTTCGGACCGCCGCCGGCGAACCCGTCGACGCCGAGCAGTACGAGCAACTGCTCATCTTGCTCGGCCAGTTCACCCCGGTCATCCAGGCGCTGCCGCCGGACGCCGCGCTCGCCGACGTCCGCGGCGCCCTGCGCTACTTCGACCGGGACGCGGCGGGCGTCGCCGCACTGATCCGGCTGCGCGCGCTGGCCTGGCACGGCGTGCGGTGCACCATCGGTGTCGGCGGCAACCCCCAGCTCGCCCGGCTGGCCGCCCAGGACGCCCCGCCCGGCGGGATCCGCTCCGTGCCCGCCGAACCCCGGGCCGTCGCCGCCTTCCTCGACCGCCGCCCGGCCTCCGCGCTGTACGGCATCGGACCCGCGGCCGCCCGCGCCCTGTCCGCCTACGGGCTCGACAGCGTCGGCAAGATCGCCGCCGCACCGCCCGCCACCCTCCAGCGGATCCTGGGCGCCAGGGCCGGCCGGGCGGTCTCCGATCGGGCCCGCGGTATCGACCCCACCCCCGTCACCCCCAACGCGGCCGCCCGCTCGATCGCCGCCGAACACCGCTTCGGCCACGACGAGTTGGACCCGGACCGGCGCCGCCGGGCACTGCTCTCGCTCGCCGACGAACTCGGCGCCCGGCTGCGGGGGAGCGGGCAGGCGGCCCGCGCGCTCACCCTCACCGTCCGCTACGCCGACCGCTCCACCACCACCCGCACCCGGCGGCTGGACGCGCCGACCGCGCACGGCCCCGCGCTGACCGCTGCGGCCTACGCACTGCACACCGCGCTCGGCCTCCAGCGGGCCCGGGTGCGCACGCTGGCGCTGCGGGCCGAGGACCTGTGCCGCGCCGAACACGCCGCGCGGCAGCTGACCTTCGACCCCGCCGACGACCGGGCCCACCGCATCGAGGCGGCCGTCGACCGCGCCCGGGCCCGCTTCGGCACCACCGCGGTACGCCCCGCGGCCGCCCTCGGCCCGCGGCCGAAGCCGGACCGGCCTTAGGGCGGGAGCGCGGCGACACGCTCTAGGACGTGTAGAGCCGCTCCGCGTACCGCGGGCCGTAGTGCTCCTCCAGCGCCTCCAGTGGCATGTCCTGGGCCTCAAGCCCCTTGACGATCCGGGCTCTTGAGGGCAGCGCCTCCGGCTGCCAGGTCTCCGGCTTCCACAGCTCCGAGCGGAGGAACGCCTTCGCGCAGTGGTAGAAGACCTCCTCCACCTCGACCAGCAGCGCCAGCCGCGGGCGGTGGCCCTTCACGACCAGCGCGTCGAAGAACGGCGCGTCGCGCAGCAGCCGGGCCCGGCCGTTGATCCGCAGGGTGTCGCTCCGGCCGGGCAGGACGTAGAGCAGTCCGACACGCGGATTGGCCAGGACGTTCCGGAAGCCGTCCACGCGCTTGTTGCCGGGGCGGTCCGGGATGACCAGGGTGGTGTCGTCCAGGACGTGCGTAAAACCGGCCGGGTCGCCCTTGGGTGAGACATCGCAGCGGCCGGCCGCGTCCGAGGTGGCGAGCAGGCAGAACGGCGAGTGCGCCAGCCACTGGCGGTCCAGCGCGTGCAGCCGGTCGCGGGTCTTGTGCGCGGCATGGCTGCTGGGCTCGCCGAGCAGCGCCCGCAGCTCCGCCTCCGAACCGATCTCCTCGATGCCCGCCAGGGCCGCCGGCTCCACCGGAGCCGCATGCTCCCGATCGGCGGCCGCCCGGGCGGCTCTGCTCGCGCTCGCGTCCATCGGTCTCTCCCCTCGTCGCCCGTCCGGCCGCCCGGATTTCCCTCGGTGTTCCCCTCGGATCTCCCGTCGGCGCTGGTACGTCGTCGACTCTACGCGAGGCCCCTGACAGCCGGCCGGGCCGCGGACCGCGGCCGCCCGCCGGCCCCGATTCCCCTGCACGCAACCGGTGTTGCGTACCCGGACGCGCGGTGTGGGTCGGGTGCGGTTTCCTTCACCGTCGCCCCGCTGGTACGCCCTGCTTACTGAGCCGTAACTTGCTGGAAGTCTCCACGTTGGCCCTTGCGATCCGGATCGCAGGTGAACGGCTCACGCGCATGTCGGAGTCCCCTCACCCCGCAAGGAGCACCGTATGAAACCACGTCGGTCGAGACTGCGCGCCGTCCTCCCGGTCGTCGCCCTCGCCATGGCGCTCACCACGGTGGCCATGGCACCCCCTGCCGCCGCCCACCCGTCGCCCGCCACCACCCCGGCCGGAGACGCTTCGCGTGGCACCCGTCAGAGCACGACCAGCGGCTGGAACGACTTCTCCTGCAAGCCCTCCGCCGCCCATCCGCGCCCCGTCGTCCTCGTCCACGGCACCCTCGGCAACGCCGTCGACAACTGGCTCGGCCTGGCGCCCTACTTGGTGGCCCGCGGCTACTGCGTCTTCTCCCTGGACTACGGCCAGCTGCCCGGCGTCCCGGTCTTCCACGGACTCGGCCCGGTGGACGCCTCGGCGCGGCAACTGGCCGCATACGTCGACCGGGTGCGGGCCGCGACCGGCGCGGACAAGGTGGACCTCGTCGGGCACTCGCAGGGCGGCATGATGCCGCGGGTCTACCTGAAGTTCCACGGCGGTGCGGACAAGGTGCACACGCTGGTCGGGCTGGCCCCCGACAACCACGGCACCACCCTCAGCGGCCTGACCAGGCTGCTGGACCTCTACCCCGGCGCCCGGAAGTACCTCGACAAGCTCACCCCGGGGCTGACCGACCAGGCCGTCGGGTCCGACATCCTGACCCGGCTCAACGCCGGCGGGGACACCGTCCCCGGCATCCACTACACCGTCATCGCCACCACGTACGACGAGGTCGTCACGCCCTACACCTCGGGCTTCCTCGACGGCCCCGACGTCCGCAACGTCCTGCTCCAGGACCTGTGCCCGGTCGACCTCTCCGAGCACGTGGCCATCGGGACCGTCGACCGGATCGCCTTCCACGAGACGGCCAACGCGCTCGACCCGGCGCACGCCACCCCGACCACCTGCGCGTCGGCGGTGAGCTGAGCGGCGTCCCGGCCCGCGGTCGGTGCGCGGGCCGGGGCCGGGGCCGGGTCGCCCGCGGCGGTTCAGCGGGCGGCCCGGCCGAACCGGCGCAGCGTCAGAAAGCCGTAGGGCGCGCCCGCCGGCCCCACCGGGATCAGCAGCTCGCGGGCGACGTCATCGAACCGCTGCCGCCCGAGCGGTCCTGACGGACCGGCGGGCGGCAGCGGCCGGGCGCGGGTGACGGGAGTGGGGCACCCGCGCCCCAGGGCCTGGCCTGCGGACGGACGCGGGAGTTGGGTCAGGCCCTAGGGCGTGTCGTCAAGCCGGCGTCTGCTGAACACCGCCAGTTTGACGACCCGCCTAGTGCCGCGGCGGGGCGAACGTTGCCCGTTGCGGCACTAGTTCTGGTGCCGGGCGGACCGGCGGCGGGCGGTGGTGAACAGGACGCCGGAGCCGAGGGCGAGCACCGCGGCGCCCCCGATGGCCAGCGCGGCGGTGGTGCCGTCGCCACCGGTCTTCGCCAGGTGGCTGCCGTCGGCGGGCGCCGCCGCGCCGTCCGGGCGCATCCCGCCCGCGTCGGAACCGGCTGCCGGCGCCGACCGCTCCTGGCCGTCGGGGGCGGTGTGGCCGTGGTGGTCCATGTCCATCGAGGACTTGGCGGCGTCCGTCGCGATCTGGCCGTCGGTCGGCGCGGAGGCGGTCGGCGCGGGCGCCGGCGCGTTCCCGGCGCCGTCCTTGCCGAAGACCACGTCGGAGCAGGTGTAGAAGGCCTCCGGGCTGTCCGAGCGCTGCCAGATGCTGTAGACGAGGTGGCGGCCGGAGCGGGCGGGCACCGTGCCGTCGAAGACGTAACTGCCGTCCTCCAGCGTCGGGTCGGTGGCCTTCGCGAACGGCTCGGCCTCCAGGTCGGACCACTTCAGCGGCTTCGTCGGGTCGTAGCCGTCCTTGGTGAGGTACAGCGCGAAGGTGCCCTTGTGCGGGGCGGTCGCCCGGTAGCGGAAGGTGTGCTTGCCGGCCTTCATCGCGGTGGCCGGCCAGTCGGCGCGGGGCAGGTCCAGCCCCTTGTACTCGTCGTTGCCGGCGCTGCACAGCTTGCCGTCCGGGATCCGCTCCTTCGACCTGCCGTCGGCGTCGCCGTCCCGGACGGCGTTCCAGTCGTAGAGGGCCTGGGTGCCGCCGAGCTGTACGGCGGCCTTGCAGGCCGCGGACTTGGGGTTCTCCGGGCCCTCGGCGAAGCAGGCCGCGACCCTGCTGACCGGGTCCGACATCGACCCGTGTGCGGCGGCCGGGGTCGCGTTGAGCGCGGTGAGCGCCATGGGGGCGATGCCGAGCAGCGCGATCCCGATGGCCGTGCGGCGAGCGTTCATCGTGGGGCCTCCTACGTCGGGGCGAGGATCTCCCGTGTGCGGCGCACCCGGAGGTGCGCCGCACACAGGAGGGGACGGAAGGCGGGTGTGGGGGGTCGAGGGCACATGTACCACCGGTGCCGCCCCCCGGGTGAACGGCACCGGCGGGCCCGCGAACCCGCCTTGCACCACCGACGCTAGCCGCTGTGAGCAGCGGTTTCGTCGATCGGCGGGCAATCGGGGGGATCCTTATGGTCGTGTTAAGGAGAGGGTAAGGAGCCGCTAAGCGGGGGTGCCGGAAGACGGGCCGGAGGCGGGTATCCGGGGTCCTGGGGACGGGAGTTGGGGCGCCCGCCCGGGTGGGTGCGGCTCAGCGTCCGCCGGTGTCGGTGAGCGGGTCCGTCGGGTCCGTCAGGTCGTCGAGGCCGTCGGCGAGCGCCTCGAAGGCGTCCATGACCGGGGTCACCGGGCCGCCGTCCAGCGGGAGTTCGGCCCAGATGAACTTGCCGTGCGAGGTGTAGCGGGCGCCCCACCGCTGGGCGTACCCGGCGATCAGGAACAGGCCCCGGCCGCCCTCGTCGGTCGTCCGGGCGTGCCGCAGATGCGGTGCGGTGCTGCTGCCGTCGGACACCTCGCAGATCAGCGACTCCGTCCGGATCATCCGCAGGGCGATCGGCCCGGAGGCGTGCCGGATGGCGTTGGTGACCAGCTCGCTGACGATCAGTTCGGTGGAGAACTCCAGCTGGGACAGCCCCCATTGGGCCAGTTGCCCGGCGGCGGACCGGCGGGCCTCGCCGACCGCAGAGGGGTCGGCGGGGATGTCCCAGGTGGCCAGCTGCTCCTGCGGCAACGCCCTGGTGCGGGCCAGCAGCAGCGCCACGTCGTCCACCGGCCGGGCGCCGGGCAGGGTGTCGATGACCGCCTCGCAGAGCTCCTCCAACGGGGCCTGCGAATCGGCCAGCGCGGTCCGCAGCCGGGTGATCCCGCCGTCCAGGTCGAGGGCCTTCCCCATCAGCAGCCCGTTGGTGTAGAGCGCCAGCAGACTCCCCTCGGGCAGCGGCAGTTCCACGGACTCGAAGGGCATCCCGCCCAGCCCCAGCGGCGGCCCGGTCGGCAGCTCCAGCATCTGGCAGCCGCCCGCCGGGCTCACCAGCAGCGGCGCGGGGTGCCCGGCCCGGGCCAGGGTGCAGGAGCAGCCGACCGGGTCGTAGACCGCGTACAGGCAGGTCGCCCCGATCACCCCGTCGTCGCGGTGCGCGTCGTGCGCCACCCGGTTGACCATGTCGTCCAGGTGGGCCAGCACCTCCTCCGGGGACAGGTCGAGGTCGGCCAGCGCCTGGACGGCGGCCCGCAGCCGGCCCATCGTGGCCGCGGCGTGCACCCCGTGCCCGACGACGTCGCCGACCACCAGCGCCACCCGCGCACCGGACAGCGGGATCACATCGAACCAGTCACCGCCCACCCCGGTCCGGGAGTCGGCGGGCAGATAGCGGAACGCCGCCTCCACCGCGCTCTGTTCGGGCAGATCGCGCGGGAGCAGGCTGCGCTGGAGGGTGAGCGCCGTGGTGTGCTCGCGGGTGTACTGGCGGGCGTTGTCGATGGAGATCGCCGCGCGGGTGACGAACTCCTCGGCCAGCACCAGGTCGTCGGGCTGGAACGGCCCGGTGGGCCGCCAGCGGGCGAACGCGGCCGCGCCCAGGAAGTTGCCGCGCGCACGCAGCGGCACCACCATCAGCGAGTGGAAGCCGAGGGTGCGCAGCTGCGCGGCCCGGACCGGATCGTCGGCGGCCCAATCGGTGCGGTCCAGGTCGAGGGCCGGGACCAGCACCGACTCGCCCCCGGTCAGGCTCAGCACCACCGGCGAGGACGGCGGGTAGGCGGTCCGGTCGCCGACCGCGATCACCGCCTCCGGGCAGCCGTCCCGTACGGACTGCTGGCCGGCCCGGCGCATGGCGAACAGGTCGGCGGGCTCGACCGGTCCGGGCCCGGGCTCGGCGCCGCCGAGTATCGCGTCGAGCAGGTCGACGGTGACGAAGTCGGCGAGGTCCGGCACCGCCACGTCCGCCAGTTCCTGGGCGGTCCGCCAGACGTCCAGGGTGCGGCCGATCCGCTCGCCGGCGCGGTTGAGCAGCGCCATCCGCTGCCGGGCGCGGTAGCTCTCGGTGACGTCCAGGACCATGTAGCAGATGCCGAGGATCCGGCCGGACTCGTCCTCCATGCGGAAGAAGGACGTCGAGTAGGCGTGTTCGCGCCGCGGGTCGGACTCCGGGTGGCCGAGGTACTCGTAGCCGAGGGAGGGGGCCCCGGTGCGCAGCACCCGCCGCATCTCCCTCTCGATGGACTCCACCGCCAGGCCCGGCAGCACCTCGCCCAGCCGCTTCCCCAGCCGTTCGGCGCGCGAGGTGCCGCCCATCCGCTCCAGGGCGTCGTTCAGCCAGACGTAGCGCAGTTCGGGGTCGAGCATCGCCACCCCGATCGGGGACATCCCGAGGATTCCGTGCAGCAGCGACCGGCCCGCCCCCGACCAGGGCGCCAGCACCGCCTCGGTGGCCAGTACCAGCCGTGCGGACTCCGTCGGGCCGGCGAGCACCGGCAGCACCCGCACCTCCAGATCGAGCCGCCGTCCCGCGCGGTCGCGCACCGCCGTCAGCCCGCTCCAGCCCTCGGCCGCCGCGAGCCGCTCCCGCCAGGCCCGCTCCCCGGGTGCCGCAGCGGGGTCGGCCGGGGCGAACAGCTCCGCCAGCGGCCGGCCGAGCGCCCGGGCCGCCGGATGGCCGAGCAGCCGCTCGGCGCCGGCCGTCCAGCCCCGTACCACTCCCGTCCGATCGGCCATCACCACGGCGGTCCGGGTGAGGTCGAAGGCTTCGTCGCCGGGGAGGCGGCTGCTCGGGGAGGCGCTCATACAAGACCGTTCCCATGTCGGCTCCACACCCTGCGGAGACCGGCCGCCGGCCCGCCCCCGCCCACCACCGGCGCCTTCAACGGTACTCCCGATACCTTCCCGGGGCGCTGGTGCGGAGGGCCCGGCCGGAACCGCTGCGCCGCTGGTCACCGGCGGTTGTCAGGGGTGGCTGGCACCCTCGCGGTATGAGTGCCCACACCCCCGCCGACGGAGCGGGACCAGCCCTGCCCGGCGCGGCCGCCGCCTACGGGGACGCCGCGGCCGCGACCTTCGACGACGATCCCGACCACGGCCTGCGCGACCCGGCCGTCCGCGCCGCCTGGGCCGCCCGGTTGCGCGACTGGCTGCCGCCGGAGCCCTCGACCGTCCTTGACCTGGGCTGCGGCACCGGCAGCCTGGCCCTGCTCGCCGCCGAGCGGGGCCACCGGGTCACCGGCGTCGACCGGTCACCGGCCATGCTCGCCCGGGCCCGGGCGAAGCTCGCCGGATGGCCGGCCGCGTTCCTCGTCGGCGACGCCGCCCAACCGCCCGTGGGGGAGCGGCGGTTCGACGTCGTCCTGGTGCGCCATGTGCTGTGGGCGCTGCCGGATCCGGCGGCGGCCCTGCGCCACTGGGCGGGGCTGCTCGCCCCCGGTGGCCGGCTGGTGCTGGTGGAGGGTCGCTGGGGCGAGTCCGCCCCGGTGGGCCTGCCGGCCGCCGAACTGACCGCGCTGGCCGCCCCGTTGGCGTCCCGCGTGGAGCTGGTGCCGCTCTCCGGCGAGCCGGCGCTGTGGGGCCGGGAGGTCTTCGACGAGCGGTACGCCGTGCTCGTCCACACCGACCGGGGCGCGGCCGGGCGCCGGGGGGAGGACTGAGTGCGGGGGTCGGGGCACCCCGCCGGGCGGCCGTCACCGGCCCGGCCCGCGCAGCTCCCGCGCGTACCGCACCGGCCCGCCGCAGGGCCGCGGTGGGCCGGGTGGACGACGGGGGTGGCCGCGCCCGGTCCGGGCGCTGCTCTCGTGCAGCAGCCCGGCATCGATCTGGCCGATCACCCGGCGGTCGCGTTCGGCCACCGGCGACCGCGGCCGTTGCGCCGGGGGAGCGCCGCCGACCCGCCAGGCCACGCCCTGCGGGGTCGCGATGGGGAACGGCAGGGCGGCCCGCCGCAGATCGGCGACGGCCCTGGCGTCGGACGGGCGGAAGTCGCGCACGGTGAGCGTCATGGCTGCGGACGGTACGCCGCGGCGGTCGGCTTTGCCGCTCCTTTTCCGGGGCGCGACAGGCGGTTTGCCGCGGCTTTCCCGGCCCGAGGGGGTGGCGTGGCTCATTCCGGAGGGTCGCCCCGAAGTATAGGTGGCCGATGCAACTATCTGGGCGTACGGTGATCGCGCAGTCCGCCGTCGGGAAGGCGGCCGGTCTGCCCCACCCCTAAGGAGGAGCCGCGGCATGTGCGGAATCACCGGATGGATCTCTTACGACAACGACCTCACCACCCAGCGCCCCGTCCTTGAGGCGATGACCCGGACCATGACCTACCGCGGCCCGGACGCCGGCGGCATATGGCTCGCCCGGCACGCCGCGTTGGGCCACCGCCGGCTCGCCGTCATCGACCTCGACGGCGGCAAGCAGCCGATGGCCGTCGAGCAGGACGGCCGCACCTTGCTCGTGACGACCTACAGCGGCGAGGTCTACAACTACCGGGAACTGCGAGCCGAGTTGGAGCAGCTCGGCCACTCCTTCCGGACCAACAGCGACACCGAGGTCGTGCTGCACGCCTACCTCCAGTGGGGCGAGGCGTTCGCCGAGCGCCTCAACGGCATGTACGCCTTCGCGCTCTGGGACCCGCGCACCGAGCAACTCCTGCTGGTCCGCGACCGGATGGGCATCAAGCCGCTCTACTACTACCCGACCCGCGACGGCGTCCTCTTCGGCTCGGAGCCCAAGGCGGTGTACGCCCACCCCGACATCCAGCCGACCGTCGACGCCGAGGGCCTGGCCGAGCTTGTCACCTTCACCAAGACTCCCGGTCACGCCGTCTACAAGGGACTGCACGAGGTCCGCCCCGGCCACCTGGTCCGCGTCGACCGCAACGGCGTGCACGTCAGCCGCTATTGGGCCCTCGAAGCCCGCGAGCACACCGACGATCTCGACACCACCGTCGCCCGCGTCCGCGAGCTGCTCGACGACATCGTCGCCCGCCAGCTGATCGCCGACGTCCCGCTGTGCACCCTGCTCTCCGGCGGCCTGGACTCCTCGGCCATCACCGCGCTCTCCGCCAAGGCGCTGGCCGCACAGGGCAGCGGCCCGGTCCGCTCGTTCGCCGTCGACTTCACCGGCTACACCGAGAACTTCACCCCCGACGACCTGCGCGGCACCCCCGACGGCCCCTACGCGCACGCCCTGGCCGAGCACGTCCGCTCCGACCACCGCGACATCATGCTGGACACCGCCGCGCTGATGGACCCGGCGCACCGCGCCGCGGTGCTGGCCGCCCGCGATCTGCCCAACGGCTTCGGCGACGGCGACACCTCGCTGTACCTGCTGTTCAAGGCGGTCCGCGAGCAGTCGACGGTCGCCCTGTCGGGGGAGTCGGCGGACGAGGTGTTCGGCGGCTACCGCTGGTTCCACGACCCGGAGGCGGTCAACGCCGACACCTTTCCCTGGGTCGCCGCGGGCCTGTCCGGCCGGTTCTCCGGCGGCAACGCGGTCCGCGAGGCGCTGCTGGACCGGGCGCTGCTCAAGAAGCTCGACCTGCCCGGCTACGAGCACGGCCGCTACCGGGAGGCGCTCGCCGAAGTCCCGTACCTGGACAGCGATGCCGGCCACCAGCGGCGGATGCGGGAGATCAGCTACCTCCACCTGACCCGCTTCGTGCAGATCCTCCTGGACCGCAAGGACCGCGCCAGTATGGCCGTCGGCCTGGAGGTCCGGGTCCCGTTCTGCGACCACCGCCTGGTCGAGTACGTCTTCAACACCCCGTGGGCGATGAAGACGTTCGACGGCCGGGAGAAGTCCCTGCTGCGCGCCGCCGCCCGCGATGTGCTGCCCGACGTGGTCGCCGACCGCGTCAAGAGCCCCTACCCCAGCACCCAGGACCCCGGCTACAACGAGGCGCTGCGCGGCGGGCTGCGGGAGCTGGCCGCCGACCGCGACGCCCCGGTCCGGCCGCTGCTGGACGCCGCGGTGCTGGCCGACGCCACCGCCGACGGTGCCGCCGGCGACGTCCGGCCCGGCGCCGAACTCGTCCTGGGCATGAACGCCTGGCTGCGCACCACCGGCACCACCCTGGAGCTGTAGCCCCCTGCCGCACTCCCGGGCACGGTGGCCGCTCCTGACGCACAATGGATGCGACAAAACCGCGCACCCGCGCCGGCGGATCCGCGTATCCGCCGCGCCACCACCAGCACCAGCATCAGGAGCGCCACCGTGTCCCCCCAGCCCCTCATGATCACCATCGACCCGGCGGCGGCCGAGGCCCCGTTCGAGCAGGTCCGCACCCAGATCGCCGACCAGGCCCGGACGGGCACCCTGCCGGTCGGCCACAAACTCCCCACCGTCCGCGGCCTCGCCGAGGAACTGGGCCTGGCCGCCAACACCGTCGCCAAGGCGTACCGCGCCCTGGAGGCCGACGGGGTGATCGAGACCCGCGGCCGCAACGGCAGCTTCGTCGCCGCGGCCGGCGACGCCGCCGACAAGGAGGCCGCCGCGGCCGCCGCGGCCTACGCCCGGCGCGCCCACCGCCTCGGCCTGGACCGCGCCGCCGCCCTCGCCGCCGTCACCGAAGCGCTGCGCGCCGCGTACGACAGCGGCACCTGACCGCATCCGCATCCGCACCCGACCGCACGGCACCCGACGGAAACCGGCACCCGACCCGGCGGGCCGGGGCCCCCGACCAGGCGGCCCCGGCCCCGCCCCGCCCCCCGGGAGGAGCCCATGCCCAGCCGGCACGCCCTCGTCCGACGCCCCGGCCCCCGCCTCGCCGAGGGCCTGCTCACCCACCTCGACCGACGGCGGGTGGACCCCGCACTGGCCCTGCGCCAGTGGGAGGCGTACGTCCGGGCGCTGCGCGAGCACCGCTGGCGGACCACCGAGGTGGCCCCCGACGACGACTGCCCCGACGCGGTCTTCGTCGAGGACACCATGGCCGTCTTCCGCAACGTGGCCCTGCTCGCCCGCTCCGGTGCCACCGCCCGCCGCCTCGAAGTCCCCGCCGCCCGGCAGGCCGCCGAGGCGCTGGGCTGCTCCCTCAACGCCGTCCGCGCCCCCGGCACGCTCGACGGCGGCGACGTCCTGAAGATCGGCGACACCGTGTACGTGGGCCGCGGCTGCCGCACCAACGCCGAGGGGGTGCGCCAACTCCGCGCCGTCTTCGAACCGTTGGGGGCCCGGGTGATCCCCGTCCCGGTCAGCCGGACGCTCCACCTCAAATCGGCGGTCACCGCCCTCCCCGACGGCACCGTCATCGGCTACCCGCCCCTGGTCGACGATCCGTCGGTCTTCCCGCACTTCCGGCCCGTCCTGGAGGAGTCCGGTGCGCACGTCGTCCTCCTGGGCGGCGACGCGCTCCTGATGGCCGCCTCCGCGCCCCGGACCGCCAAGCTGTTCACCCGCCTCGGCTACCGCCCGGTCCTCGTCGACATCGGCGAGTTCGAGAAGCGCGAGGGCTGTGTCACCTGCCTGTCGGTGCGCCTGCGCGACCTGGCGTCGTGAACGACGGCGCGGCACGCCCCCGGCGCGCGGGGGCGTTCTCGTCTCACAGGTACAACCCGGCCGCCCTGCCCTGGGGTTGGGTGGGGACCGCGGTGGGGTGGCTGCCGCGGCGCAGGGCGTAGAGCTCGGCGAGGGTGGCGCCCTCGCGGCCCACGCCCTCCTCGGTGCCGAGCCAGGCGGCCGCCTCCGGCCGCGTCAGCGGGCCGACCTCGATACGGGCCAGGCAGCGGCCGGGGCGGACCACCGCGGGGTGCATCCGCTCCAGGTCCTCGTTGGTGGTGACGCCGACCAGGACGTTGCGGCCCTGGCCCAGCAGCCCGTCGGTGAGGTTGAGCAGACGGGAGAGCGCCTGGCCCGCGGTGTGCTTGGCCTCGCCGCGGATCAGTTCGTCGCAGTCCTCCAGGAGGAGCAGCCGCCAGCGGCCCGTGCCGGTGGCGTCGTCCTCCCCGATGGCGATGTCCATCAGGTAGCCGACGTCGGTGAAGAGCCGCTCCGGGTCCAGGACGCAGTCCACCTGGCACCAGTCCCGCCAGGACCGGGCCAGGGTGCGCAGCGCGGAGGTCTTGCCGGTGCCGGGCGGGCCGTGCAGCAGCAGCAGCCGGCCGGCGATCTCCTCGGGCGAGACCTTCATCAGACGGTCCATCGCCTCGGCCACCGGGGCGGTGTAGTTGGCCCGGACCTCTTCCCAGGAACCGGCGGTGATCTGCCGGGAGGTGCGGTGCGGGCCGCGGCGCGGGGAGAAGTACCAAAAGCCCATCGGGACGTTCTCCGGCTGCGGGGCGGGCTCGTCCTCGGCGCCGTCCGTGGCCTGCCCGAGCACCTTCTCGGCGAGCGCGTCGGTGACCGCGGTGACCGTCACGTCGGCGCCGCGGTTCCAGCGGGAGACCAGCACGGTGAAGCCGTCGCCCTCGGCGAGGGTGGCGCTGCGGTCGTCGTCCCGGGCCGAGCGCAGGATCTGCGCGCCGGGCGGCAGCAGCGTCAGCCCGGATTTCACCCGGTCCACCGTGCGGCTGCGGGCGTAGGGCTGCTCGCCCGTGGCGAACCGGCCCAGGAACAGTGCATCGACGACGTCGGAGGGGGAGTCGCTGTCGTCCAGGGTCAGCCGGAGCGGCAGCGACTCTTCGGCGCGGGCGGGCGGGACCTGATCGGCACACATGCCGCCATGATCTGCCAGAGGGACCGGCCGCGTACACGGAATAACCCGGCCGTGTCGCGCACCGGGTCCTGCCGTCACCCTCCCGTCGTCTGCCCGGAGGGCGGGCCGGGTGGTGTCCGGTGGGTGCTCTCGGTGTGCCGGGTGACGGTCCGGCAGGGGGGACTGGGACGGCAGGGCCCGGGCGCGGGCGCCGGTTGTCCGCGGGCGGTGCGCGCGCCGGAAGGCGCCCTGTCCGCGCCCGTGGGGCCCGCCCTAGGGTGGTCCGCCGTGCGACGTCGTGGTGGGGAACGCAAGGACGGGCCGGAGCGGGCGGGCGGCGGGCCGTTGCGGGGGCGCCGGGGGACGGCCTTCGGGGTGGCGGTCGTGGTCGGGGTGGCGGCGCTGGCGCTGCTGCTGGTGATGTGCGGGGTGGGCGGTGAGCATGTGGCGGGGGCCGGGGCGCGGGGCGTCCCACCGCCTGCGGAGGTGACACCGCGTCAGGGTGGCGGGGCGCCCACAGACGGCGCAATGGCCCGGCGCCGCACCGGCCGTCCGGAGACTGGCAGGGCGCCGACTCCGGGCGCCCGGTGGAAGGAGCCGCATCCGTGGAGCCGCCGAGCGGAGCCGCCCTGACGGTGGTCCTGGTCTGCCTGACCGTGGTCACCGGGGTGCTCGACGCCGCCAGCTTCCTGACGCTGGGCCATGTCTTCACCGCGAACCAGACCGGGAACCTGCTCTTCCTCGGCTTCGGCGTCGCCCGGCAGGGCGGGCTGTCGGCGGCGACGTCGGCGGTCTCGCTCGGCGCGTTCCTGGCCGGGGCGGTGCTCGGGGCGCGGCTGGAGTCGACGCTGGCCGCCCGGCGCCGTCCGTGGTTCCCGGTCGCGCTGCTGGCCGAGGCGGCGCTGCTGGCCGGTGCGGCGGCGGTCGGCTGGGAGGCGGGCCCGGCCGGGCAGTCGGCGGCCGGCCGGCGCTATGCGGTGATCGGGTTGATGGCGCTGGCGATGGGGATGCGCAACGTCACGGCGCTGCGGGTGGCCTCCCCGGACCTCACCACGACGGTGGCGACCCGGGCGATGACCGCGCTGGTGAGCGGTTCGGTGCTGGGCGGCGACCGGCGGTTGGGCGACCGCGGCGGTGCCGGGCTCCGCCGGCTGGGCACGGTGGGCGGGCTGCTGGTGGGCGGGTTGCTGGGTGCCTGGCTGATCGGGCTGGGCACCCGGACGCCGATGGTGGTGCTGCTGGCCGCGGTGACCGTCGCGGCCACCGCCTTCCTTGTTCCCGGGCTCGCCCAAGGACGGAACGCCGACGGCTGACCGGCCGTCGGCGTTCCGCGCCCGCCGGTCTCCTGGCGGGGACCGCTGCCGGGCGGCCCGGAAGGAAGGCGCCCGCTACCGGGCGCCCCCCTTGCGCGGGGTGCTCCTTACGGGACGAGCTTCAGCAGCTTGTTGGGCGAGCCGCTGCCGGGGTTGGTCACGACTCCGGGGGTGGCGCCGTTCACCAGGGCCGTGGCGACCTGGGCCGGGGTGGCGGTCGGGTGCCCGGTGAGGTAGACCGCGGCGGCACCCGCGACGTGCGGGGTGGCCATCGAGGTGCCGGAGATGGTGTTGGTGGCGGTGTCGCTGGTGTTCCAGGCGCTGGTGATGCTGCTGCCGGGCGCGAACAGGTCCACCCGGGAGCCGTAGTTGGAGTAGGAGGCGCGGGCGTCGGCCGAGGTGGTCGCGCCGACCGTGATGGCCTCGGGGACGCGTGCGGGGGAGTGGTTCTGCGCGTTGTCCCCGTCGTTGCCGGCCGCGATCGCGTAGGTCACGCCGCTCTTGATGGAGTTCTGCACGGCGGTGTCCAGTGCCGCGTCCGGGCCGCCGCCCAGCGAGACGTTGGCCACCGAGGGGCCCTTGTGGTTCTTGGTGACCCAGTCGATGCCCGCGACCACCTGGGCGGTGCTGCCGGAGCCGGAGTCGTCCAGCACCCGCACCGCGACGATCTTGGCCTTCTTGGCGACGCCGTACGAGGAGCCGGCGATGTTCGCCGCCACGTGGGTGCCGTGCCCGTTGCCGTCCTGGGCGACGTTGTCGTTGTCGATCGCGTCGTAGCCGTTCGACGCCCGGCCGCCGAACTCCCGGTGGGAGATCCGCACTCCGGTGTCGATGACGTACACGGTCGCGCCGGAGCCGGCCGTGGTGGGGTAGGTGTACTTCTTGTCCAGCGGCAGCTTGGCCTGGTCGATCCGGTCCAGGCCCCAGGACGGCGGGTCGGCCTGGGTGTCCTGGGCGTGCACGGTGCGGTCCTGGTAGACGCGGTCGACGGCGGGGTCGGCCGCCAGCCGTCTGGCCTGGGTCTCGGACAGGGTGGCGGCGAAGCCGTTGAGCGCGGCGGTGTAGGTGCGCCTGACGGTGCCTCCGTAGGCGGATATCACGCCGCGGCCGTCCGCCGAGGCGGCCTTGAGGCCGGCGCTCGGCTTGAGCGTGACGAGGTAGCTGCCGTGCACCGCGTCCGCGGCGCCGGCGCCGACGACGGTGCCCTGGGCGGGCGCCGCCTGGGCGGGCAGGGACAGGGCGCCGAGCGTGGCCGCCGCCGCGGCCGCGGTGACCGCCACGGCGGTCCGCAGGGTGGTGGATCGCCGCCGGGCGGCGCGGGGGGTGGTGGAACGCATCACTGCCATCGCGAGGGAGCCTCCTCATCGGTGGCGCGCCGTGGTGCGCGCGCTGAGTGGGTGTACGGAGTGGCACACAATCGGCCGTTTCATGAACGTCTTTGAACGGCCGTCACAAGAGTCGTCGAGCGACACGTCGGTATCAAGAGTTCCAACGGGATGTCATATACGCGTCATGAAAAGGTAATGGCGCCGCAGCGAACAAACTGACAGATCGGCAGATTTGCCGTGAACTCTGTACGACTTTTGGCATGGACACTATCGGCCACGCCGTTACTGCTGGTACGACAGATCGCGCAGAGATCCTGCTAAGGGAGGTTCCATGAGAGTGTCCCGTTTGACGGCGTTGACAGCCGCTTTCTTTGTTGCCATGTCGCTCGCGCTCACCGGCGCGACCGCCGCCTCGGCAGCCCAACTCACCGCCTCCGGTGGCTATGTGGCCCTCGGCGACTCGTACTCCGCCGGCGTCGGGGCCGGTAGTTACGACAGCAGCAGCGGTTCCTGCAAGCGCAGCACCAAGGCGTATCCGGCCCTCTGGGCGGCCGCGCACTCCCCCTCGTCGTTCTCCTTCACCGCATGTTCCGGGGCCCGTACGGGTGATGTCGTCAGCGGTCAGCTCGGCCCGCTGAGCTCCGCCACGAGCCTGGTCAGCATCACCATCGGCGGCAACGACGCCGGGTTCGCCGACACCATGCAGACCTGTGCCCTCCAGGGTGAGAGCGCCTGCCTCTCCCGGGTCGCCCAGGCCCGCACCTACATCGGGAGCACCCTCCCCGGGCAGCTCGACTCCGTTTACTCGGCCATCGCCAACAAGGCCCCCTCCGCCCATGTCGTCGCCCTGGGGTACCCGCACTTCTACAAGCTCAACGGCACCTGCATCGCCGGTCTCTCGGAGAAGTCCCGCGCCGCCATAGACGCCGCGGCCGACGACATCAACGGCGTCATCGCCAAGCGTGCCGCCAACCACGGCTTCGCCTTCGCCGATGTCAATTCGACCTTCGCCGGCCACGAGCTGTGCTCCGGCAGCCCGTGGTTGCGCAGCGTGACCCTCCCCGTCGACGAGTCCTACCACCCCACCGCCGCCGGCCAAGCCAGCGGCTATCTCCCGGTGTTCGGCTCCGCTGCGTGACCTTCCGTGCACAGGGCGCGGAGGAGGGGCGTCCCCCTCCGCGCCGTGCCCGCCCAGGCGGCGCCCGTGCGGTCGCTCAACTCGCCCTGGCAGGCACGCTGTACGTGACATTCCGTATGGTGTTCGTCAACGTCAAGGCATGGCAGGTGAATCCGTTGACCGGTCTGCACGCGTGTCCTCCAAGAGAGATAGGGTTACTCTGCCCGTTGGCCGGGTGCCCTCGTACGGGTGGGGAGAGTCATGGAACAGATAACAGTGCGCAGCAGGGCGCGGGTCCCTGCCATCACGTGCGGAAGCAGCGCGACCAGTGCGCGGCTCGACCGCCATCTCGCGGTGCTCGGCGGTCCCGCCATCCCGCAGCGTGAGGTGGAGGGGGCCGCCTCACTGATGCAGGAGCTCACCGCGCGTGATCACGCACGCATGAGGAGGAGTCGCAGCCACCGGGTGTCGCTGTTCGCGCCGCTGCGCAGGCTGCGCCGCTCGCTCTTCGGCGGCCACGGCCACGTCTGAGCCGCCCCGCACAGCGGCACCACCGGCCCAGGCGCCCCACCGTCCCGGTTCGTCGCGGTGCCGCTGCCCCGGTGCCTCGTGCTCACCACCCGTCACGTCGTGACGGGTGGTTCCTTTATGTGTCCGGGCGCAGGCATGCCCCCGCCGGGGAGCGCGCACCGCGGGCTCACCACAGTGCGAACTGGCCGTCCGGGCCCTCCTCCTGATGGTCCAGCACCGACGCCGCACGCGTCGCCGCCGCCGGTACCGGCAGCACCCCCGCGGCCCGCAGCTCCGCCGCCCCGATCCGCGGGCCGTCCGCGACCTCCCGCGCCAACCCCGCCTGCTCCGGCGCCAGTTCGGCTAGCAGCGCCAGCACGGTGACCAGCTCCAGCAGCTCCGAGGTCCACTCCTGCGGCCAGGCGGCCGGCCGCAGCGCCGCCAGCGAACCGGGCTCGGCGGGCCCCGCCCCGGCGGCCCCGGCGCCGCCGCGGTGCGCGAACCACTCCTGGAACACCCGCACGCCCCCGGCGTGGAACTGCCAGGCATCCGCCGGGACCGGTGAGATCCGGCCGTCGCCGAGCAGCAGCGCCTCCTCGTCGGCGTCGTGGTCGAGGGTTCGCGGCAGTCCGCGGGCGGGCAGCGCGGCCCGTACGTAGGGGCGTCGGCCGCCCGGCAACCGGGGCCGCCCGTCAGGTCGTTCGGCGCCGTCCCCGGTGTGTTCGCCCCAGGTGTGCAGCCACAGCAGCCGGGTGCCGAGCGCCACCCCGCGGTCCCAGAGCGCCGAGTCGGCGGTGAGCGGTACGGCGGTGCCGTCGGGGGAGTGCTCCGCGGTGGCGGTGATCCAGGCGAGCAGGGCGGGCGGGGTGACCGGGCGGTCCAGGCGGTCGGTGAGGAGGGCGGCCAGACCGGGGGCGAGGTTGGGTTCGGCCCCGCCGGGCCGGCGGTAGAGCGGGCGGATCCGGCCGGGGCGTCCGGCGGGGGAGTGGCCGTCCGGCAGCAGCGCGGAGCAGAGCACCGTAGGTCCGGACGATTGCGGCAGCTGCCCCGACTCGACCAGGAACAGCTGGTGTTCGTCGGCGACCCGCCACAGCTCCGGGCGGGCGGCGTCGATCAGCCGGTGGTCGGGCAGCAACCACTGCCGGTCGAACGGGCCGTGCAACACCCGCACCGGCTCCGGGCACGGGCCGACCGCCCGGGACAGCCGCCCGGTCGGGGCGCGGTGGCCGGGGAGCTGGGCGACCGCGGAGTGCAGGGTGCGGGCCCTGGAGGGGCGGAACAGCAGCGCGCGGGTATTCGGGTCGGCCTCGGTCAGGGCCCGCCAACGGGCGCGCAGGGTGGCCGGATCGGGGTCCCGCACCCAGGAGCGGCCCAGCCGCAGCGGCGGCACGGACCATGGCATCAGATCGGACAGCCGCGGCGCGGCCACCTCTGGCGCGCCCTGCTTCGCCGTCACGCGCAGCCCCTCCCGGACCGTTGGTGGACCCCTGGCATCGTAGCGAGGGGACCTGGCGGCGGGCGCGGCACCCGTGCACCGCGCCCGCCGCACCGAAGCGGCCTAGTGTGCGTCCAGCGTCACCGTGAACGAGAACCGGTCGCCCCGGTAGTGGATCAGGGCGACGTCGAGCACCTGCCCGGAATCGTCGTAGGTGATGCCGGTGTAGTGCAGGATCGGGCTGAGCAGGGGCACGCGCAGCAGCCGGGCGGTCTCGGGGTCGGCCAGCCGCGCCTCGACGGTGTCGGTGATCCGCCCGATGCGCAGGCCCACCGCGTCCCGCAGCACCTTCGTCATCGGCCAGCGGGTGAGGTCCGCGAGGTCGATCCGGGCCGCCACATCGGGGCGCACGTAGTTGCGCGCGTGGTTGGTCGGCTCCTCCGTGGCCTCATCGCTGCGCAGGCGCCGATAACCGGCCACTTCCGTCATCTGGGGAAAATATTCGGACAGTTCGGCGGGAACGGGGACGGGTCCGTGCTCCAGCAGGACGGTGCTCATCCCGGACTGCTGGGCCACGATCGCGTCCACGGACCCGAGCAGCCGCACCGGCGTCCCGCGCCGCACATGCGGCTCGATGAACGTCCCCCGGCGCCGGTGCCGGCTGATCAGGCCCTCCGCCTCCAGCTCCTTGAGCGCCTGGCGCATCGTCAGCACGCTGACGCCGTAGTGCGCGGCGAGCGCCTCCTCGGTGGGCAGCCGGAGGGGCGCGTCGGGGGAGCGGCCCAATATGGAGGCGCGCAGGGACTGCGAGACCTGGTACCACAGCGGCAGCTTGCGGTTCAGGGCGAGCGAGTCGGGTGCGAAGGTGGTCACGGTGCGTTCCCCGGTCGGCGGAGCTGGTCCCGGTCTACGGGCGGAAGTGGCGCTGGAGACCCTGCCACACCTCGTCGTAGCCGCGCTGGAGATGGCCGGCGTCCCGGGCCTGCGGGGTGAGCGTCAGCGGCCAGCGGGTCTCGAACATGAACGCCAGCCCGTCGTCGATCTTCTGCGGGGCCAGCTCGGCGGCGCTGGCCCGCTCGAAGGTCTCCTGGTCCGGGCCGTGCGCCGACATCATGTTGTGCAGCGAGCCGCCGCCGGGCACGAAGCCCTCCGCCTTGGCGTCGTAGGCGCCCTCGATCAGGCCCATGTACTCGGTCATCACGTTGCGGTGGAAGTACGGCGGCCGGAAGGTGTCCTCGCCGACCAGCCAGCGCGGTGCGAACACCACGAAGTCGACGCCGGCCAGCCCCGGGGTGTCCGAGGGCGAGGTCAGCACCGTGAAGATCGACGGGTCCGGGTGGTCGTAGCTGATCGAGCCGATGACGTTGAAGCGGCGCAGGTCGTAGACGTAGGGGACATGGGTGCCGTGCCAGGCGACCACGTCCAGGGGGGAGTGGTCGTAGGTCGCGGTCCACAGGTGGCCGCAGAACTTGTTCACCACCTCGACGGGCCCCTCGACGTCCTCGTAGGCGGCGGTCGGGGCGAGGAAGTCCCGTGCGTTGGCCAGGCCGTTGGCGCCGATCGGGCCGAGGTCGGGCAGCTCGAAGGGGTGGCCGTAGTTCTCGCAGACATAGCCGCGGGCGGTGGCGTCCAGCAGCTCGACCCGGAAGCGGACCCCGCGCGGGATCAGCGCCACCTGGCCAGGTTCGGCCCGCAGCAGGCCGAACTCGGTGCGCAGCAGCAGCCCGCCGCGCTCCGGCACGATCAGCAGCTCGCCGTCCGCGTTGCCGAACACCCGCCGTTCCATGGAGGCGTTGATGTGGTAGAGGTGCACCGCCATGCCGGCGCGCTGGGTGGCGTCGCCGTTGCCGCCCAGCGTCCACAGGCCGTCGACGAAGTCCGTCGGGTCGGCGGGCTCGGGGAGCGGGTTCCAGCGCAGCCGGTTGGGGTCGGGCAGGCATTCGGCGAACGGCGCGGAGCGGATCTCGCCGCGGTTGGCGCGGGCGAACGGCGGATGCGCCGCCGAGGGCCGGATGCGGTAGAGCCAGGACCGGCGGTTGCGCCGGCGCGGCTCGGTGAACGCGGAGCCGCTGAGCTGCTCGGCGTAGAGCCCGAGGGGGGCCCGCTGGGGGGAGTTGCGGCCCACCGGCAGCGCGCCGGGGACCGCCTCCGAGCTGTGCTCGTTGCCGAAGCCGGAGGAGTAGACGAGCCCCTCGGCCGTCTTCCTCGCCCGCTCGTTGTCCGTACCTGTCATCACACGCTCCCGCCGCTCTACGGAACAAGACGTCCACGGAATCCAAGGCACCACAGGATCACAAGGAATCCTATGCATGACCTTAGGATTGAGGGGGAGGGGCGTCAACGGTGCGCGGCGTCCTTGTCCGGGAGAAGCCGGCAACCCGGGGGAATCCCGGCCGTCGCGGCCGGATCGCCCCGCTCGGCCCTCCCCGGGCCGCATGCCGGGCAAGATGACGAGGTGCAGTCTTCGACACCCCCGCCCGTCCCCCGGCCCCTCGCCCCCGCGCCGGCCGCCGCTCCCGCGCCCCCCGCGCCGGCCCTGCTCCGCCGCGCGCCCGTCCAGCGGCGCAGCGCCCAGCGCCTGGCCCGGATCCTCGACGCCTGCGCCGAACTCCTCGACGAGACCGGGTACGAGGACCTGAGCACCCGCGCGGTGGCCGGCCGCGCCGGGGTCCCGATCGGCTCCGTCTACCGCTTCTTCCCCAACAAGCGCGCCATGGCCGAGGCGCTCGCCCGGCGCAACCTCGACGCCTACGCGCACCGGATCGGCGCCCGGATGGCCGCCCCGGACCAACTGCCGGGCTGGCGCGCCGCGATGGACGTGGTGGTCGACGAGTACCTCGCCATGAAGCGGACGGTGCCGGGCTTCGCCCTGGTGGAGTTCACCGTCCCCGCCCCGCGCGAGTCCCGGCAGGCCAACCACGAGGTCGCCGACCGGCTGCTGCGCCTGCTCGCCGGGCAGCTCCGCCTGGACCCCGCCGACCCCCGGCTGCGCACCGCCTTCCTGGTCGGCGTGGAGTCCGCCGACGCGCTGCTCCAACTCGCCTTCCGCACCGACCCGTCCGGTGATCCGGCGATCGTCGCGGAGACCAAAGAGCTGCTGCGGGCGTATCTGGCGCGCTATCTGGACGGGGCGGCGGACGGCGGTGCGCAGGGCGCGGGCGGGCCCGGCGGGGGCGCGCCGTGAGCGCGCCGCGCCGGTTCGTCCCCCGCGGCCCGGGCGGGCGCGGAGTGCCGCCGCCGGCGCCAAACTACCGTCGGTAGTTTTGTGGGGTGTTCCCCTGGGAAGCGCCTCAGGGCGTCCCTAAGGTCTGTCCGGTGGGCCGGCGTGGAGCGGCCCGCGGTGCCGGACGCCGCGGGTCCGGGCGGCCCCGTCGGGCGCACCCTGCCCCGGCTCCGCCCCGCCCGCCCGTCCCGAGGAGATCCCGTGGTCCGCGCCGCCGTCCTGCCCGCCGTCAACGCCCCGCTGAGGATCACCGAGATCGCGCTGCCGGAGCCCGGCCCCGGCCAGGTCCGGATCAGGCTCGCCGCCGCCGGGGTCTGCCACTCCGACCTGTCGCTGTCCAACGGGACGCTGCGCCAGCCCGTCCCGGCGGTGCTCGGGCACGAGGGCGCGGGCACCGTCACCGCGGTGGGGCCGGACGTGACCGGGGTCGCCCCCGGCGACCCGGTGGTGCTCAACTGGGCGCCGTCCTGCGGCGACTGCCACTTCTGCGCGCTGGCCGAGCCCTGGCTGTGCGCCCACGCCGGACGGGCCGCCGAAGCCCCCTACGCCACCCTCGGCGCCGACGGCGGCGCGCTCCACCCGGGCCTGGGCACCGCCGCGTTCGCCGAGGAGACGGTGGTGCCGGCGCGCGCCGCGCTGCCGCTGCCGGCCGGGGTGCCGCTGGTCGACGCGGCGCTGCTCGGCTGCGCGGTGCTCACCGGCTGGGGCGCCGTCCACCACAGCGCACGGGTCCGGGCGGGGGAGTCGGTGGTGGTCTACGGCGTCGGCGGGGTGGGCCTGGCGACCCTCCAGGCGGCGCGGATCGCCGGGGCCGGCCCGCTGGTGGCGGTGGATGTCTCCCCGGAGAAGGAGGAGTTGGCCCGCGCGGCCGGTGCCACCGACTTCCTGGTCGCCGACGGCCCGGCGTTCTTCGAGAAGGAGGGGGCCAGGCGGATCCGGGCGCTCACCGGCGGGGTCGGCGCCGATGTCGCGGTGGAGTGCGTGGGCCGCGCGCAGACCATCCGCGCGGCCTGGTCCGCCACCCGCCGCGGCGGCCGGACGACGGTGGTGGGCATCGGCGGCAAGGACCAGCAGGTCGCCTTCTCCGCCCTGGAGTTGTTCTACTTCGGCCGGACGCTCTCCGGCTGCGTCTACGGCAACAGCGATCCGGCCCGCGATCTGCCGGTGATCGCCGAGCATGTCCGCTCCGGTGCGCTGGACCTCTCCGCGCTGGTCACCGACCGGATCGGACTGGACGGCATCCCGGCCGCGTTCGAGGCGATGCTGGCCGGAAAGGGCGGCCGGGCGCTGGTCGTCTTCTGAGCCTGACGGGCTTGACGGGCCTGACGGGCCTGACGGGGCAGGCAGGCCAGGCGAGTCAGACGGGCCTGAGGGGTCTGACGGTCCGCGCGGATCTGACCTGTCTGGCCGGTCTGACCGATCTGACGGTCCGCCCGCGGCCGCCGCCGGGCCGTCAGCCCGTGGCCCTGCGCAGCCGCGGGAAGGCCGGCGCGGCCGCCAGGAACGCCAGCGTCACCAGCACGAACGGCCAGGTGAAGGCGTGTCCGCCGGACGGTGCGAAGAGCGCGCCGAGCGCCGGGCTCAGCACGGTGGAGGCGACCGCGCCGACCAGCGCGTACCCCACGCTCCAGCCGTCCGTGACCAGCAAGACCCCGCCCAGCGCCATGGCGACCAGCACCGCGTCATAGCCCATCAGACCGTGGCGCACCTGGTCGGCGGGGGCGCCGAGGGCCCAGGACGTGGCGATGGCCACGGCGCTGCCGGCGCAGGCCAGGGCGCCCAGGCGGCGGTCGGCGACGAAGATGCCGATGAGGAAGACGAGGCCGACGTACCACTGCGGCATCAGGAAGATCTCACCGATGTTGGTGAAGAAGGCGTGCCACAGGTCGGTGAGGCTGAGCGCGGTCGGCCCGGACGCGGTCCGGGGCAGCGCGGCGGGGTCGTCGGGCAGGTGCCAGACGCGCTGGAAGCTCGGCGCGGCCACGGTCAGCGCGCTGGCCGTCAGGCAGAACGGCAGGGTGAGGGTGGGCAGTTCCCAGGTGCCCAGGACGCGCGCCACGGCGGCCGTGACGACCGTGACGGTCGCGCTGGCGGCCACCGCGATCAGCAGGGTGGAGAGGTGGTCGGCGTCGAGGAAGACCGCGCAGGCGACCCCGACCAGGCAGGCGTTGAAGCCTTCGTGCCCGGCCGCGACCCGGCCGCGGTCCACTCCCAGCAGCTGTGCGGTGCCGGTGCCGACGGCCGCGCCGAGCAGTCCGTAGAGGCCGTAGCTCCAGCCGGCGGCGCACAGGGCCACCGAGAACACCAGCCCGGCCAGCGCGCTGGGCAGGAAGTCGACCTGCGCCTGGCCGCGCAGCACCGCCGTGATCCCGCGCCCCCAGCGGGTCGTCGAGAAGTCGGGCCGCTTGGCGGCCGGCCCACCCTCGGCCGTGCTCAGTTGGCGCATTTTCGGCCTCCGCAGGACGTACCTCGTCCCTGCCCGCCAGGGACTGGTGCACTGTACATCCGTATCCTGAAGTCACCTCAGGGAGGTGTCAGTTCGGGGTGCTGCGCCGTCAGGCCGTCGACCAGCGCCAGCAGCCCGGCCTCGAAGGCGCCCTCGTCCACCTGGCGCTGGTGCTCGGCCAGGAGGTGCGCCTGGCCCAGGTGCGGATAGTCGGCCGGGTCGTAGGCCCCGGGGTCGTCGACGAAGCCGCGGGCGAACGAGCCGAGCGCCGAGCCGGCGACGAAGTACCGCACCATCGCGCAGACCTTGGTGGCCAGGGCGGGCGGCCAGCCGGCCTCGACCATGCCCCCGAACGCCGCGTCGGCCATCTTCAGCCCGGCGGGCCGGCGGCCGGGGCCCTGGGCGAGGAACGGCACGATGTGCGGATGGGCGGCCAGCGCCGCGCGGTAGGAGCGGGCCCAGTCCAGCAGGCCGGCCCGCCAGTCGGCGCCGGTGGCGAGGGTGGAGACGTCGACCTGGGCGATGACGGTGTCGGCCACCGCGTCGAGGATCTCGTCCTTGGTCGTGAAGTGGTTGTAGAGGGAGGGGCCGCTCACGCCCAACTCCGCCGCCAGCCGCCGGGTGGAGAGCGCCGCCAGCCCCTCCGCGTCGATCAGGGCCAGCGCGGTGGTGACGATGCGCGCGCGGCTCAGCAGGGGCTTGCGGGGTCGGGCCATGCCGCACATAGTAGGGGCTGCCCAGCGAAAACTAGCACCGCTAATTAACGTCGCGGTGCGCACTCCCGCATCCCGCCGACGAGGGGCCCGAGATGAATCTGGAGCTCACCCCCGAGCAGGCCGCCGTGCGCCGGCTCGCCGCGGACTTCACCGACCGCGAGATCGCCCCGCACGCCGCCGCCTGGGACCGCGCCGAACAGGTCGATCCGGGCATCGTCCGCGCGCTCGGCGACCTCGGCTTCCTGGGGCTGACCCTCCCCGAGGAGTACGGCGGCTCGGGCGGCGACCACCTCGCGTACGCGCTGGTCACCGAGGAGTTGGGGCGCGGCGACTCCGCGGTCCGCGGCATCGTCTCGGTCTCGCTCGGACTGGTCGCCAAGACCGTCGCCGCCTGGGGCGACGAGGAGCAGAAGCGCACCTGGCTGCCCCGCCTCGCCTCCGGTGCGGCGCTCGGCTGCTTCGGTCTGACCGAGCCCGGCACCGGCTCCGACGCGGCCGCCCTGGCCACCCGCGCGGTCCGGGACGGCGCCGGCGGCGACTGGGTGCTCGACGGCAGCAAGATGTTCATCACCAACGGCACGGTGGCGGACGTGGTCCTGCTCTTCGCCCGGACCGGCGGCCCCGGCCACAAGGGGATCAGCGCCTTCCTGATACCCGCCGACACCCCGGGCCTGACCCGCCGTCCGATCCACGGCAAGCTCGGACTGCGCGGCCAGGCCACCGCCGAACTGGTCCTGGAGGGCGTGCGGGTGCCCGCCGGCGCGATGCTGGGCCCCGAGGGCAAGGGCTTCTCGGTCGCCATGTCCGCACTGGCCAAGGGGCGGATGTCGGTCGCCGCCGGCTGCGTCGGCATCGCCCAGGCCGCGCTGGACGCCGCCCTCGGATACGCCGGGCAGCGCGAGCAGTTCGGCGCCCCGATCGCCGGCCGGCAGCTCGTCCAGGAGCTGATCAGCGATATCGCGGTGGATGTGGACGCGGCCCGGCTGCTGACCTGGCGGGTGGCCGATCTGATCGACCGGGGCCGGCCGTTCGCCACCGAGGCGTCCAAGGCGAAGCTCTTCGCCTCCGAGGCCGCGGTGCGTGCCGCGGGCAACGCCCTCCAGGTCTTCGGGGGGTACGGCTACATCGACGAGTACCCGGTCGGCAAACTGCTGCGCGACGCCCGGGTGATGACCCTCTACGAGGGCACCAGCCAGATCCAGAAGCTCCTCATCGGCCGCGCGCTGACCGGCGTCTCCGCCTTCTAGGCCGGGACGCCGCGCTCCCGCCTGCCGGTCGTCGCCGGGCCCCGTCCTCCGGCAGGCCCTAAGCGCTTGCTCAGTGGCGCGGTATGGTGTTCGATCCGACAGCGGAAGGCCCCTGGCGGACGAGGAGCGGGGAGCGGCGATGGGTGCGGCCGAGCGGGCGGCGGAGGCGGGCGACGAGTGGTCCGGGGTGACCCCGGACGCCGCGCGGCGACTGGTCAGCGCCGCGGTCCGGGCGTTCGCCGAGCGCGGCTACCACGCCACCACCACCCGCGACATCGCCGGCCGCGCCGGGATGAGCCCGGCCGCCCTGTACATCCACTACAAGACCAAGGAGGAGCTGCTCTACCGCATCAGCGGCATCGGCCACGAGAAGGCGCTGCGCATCATGGGCGCCGCCGCCGGGGCCGAGGGCAGCGCCACCGACCGGCTCCGCGACGCGGTGCGGACCTTCGCCCGCTGGCACGCCGAGCACCACACCACCGCCCGGGTCATCCAGTACGAACTCCAGGCGCTGAGCGAGGAGCACTACGCCGAGATCGCGGGGCTGCGCCGCCGCACCGACCGGCTGCTCCGCCAGATCATCCAGGACGGCGCGGACAGCGGGGAGTTCTCCGTCGACGACGTGCCCGGCACCACCCTGGCCGTGCTGTCGCTGTGCGTGGACGTCGCCCGCTGGTTCACCGCCGAGGGCCCCCGGACACCCGACGAGGTCGGCGCGCTCTACGCCGACCTCGTGCTGCGGATGGTGGGCGGGGCCTCCTGACCGCCGCCCCGACGGGGGCCTGTTGCCGCGTTCCGTCAGAAGTGGAAGCGGCTGACCGACTCCGCCACGCACACCGGCTTCTCGCCGCCCTCCCGCTCGACGGTCACCACGGTGGTGAGCTGCACCCCGCCGGGCACCTCGGTCACCTCCGCGATCCGGCCGCGGGCCCGCAGCCGCGAGCCGACCGGGACCGGGGCCGGGAAACGCACCTTGTCGGTGCCGTAGTTGATGCCCATCGTCACGTTGTCCACCCGCAGCAGCTGCGGGACCAGGACCGGCAGCAGCGACAGCGTGAGGTAGCCGTGCGCGATGGTGGTGCCGAACGGGCCGGCCGCGGCCTTCTCCCGGTCGACGTGGATCCACTGGTGGTCGCCGGTGGCCTGGGCGAACAGATCGATCCGCGCCTGGTCGACCGTCAGCCAGTCGCTGGGGCCGAGCTCCTCGCCGACCGCCGCCCGCAGCTCCTCGATGGACCCGAACACCCGGGGCTCCGCCATTCCTCGTCCGCCTCCTCAGTCGTTGAACTAAGCGCTTGCTCAGCATGCGAGGGCGGACGCCCGGTGTCAACGCCCGGCCACGGTGGATCCGGGCGGCGGCCCGTAGGGTTGGCGGCGTGCCCCAGCTTCCGTTCAAGGTCCACGAACTCTCGGTCGGCCAGCTCTCCGCGCGGAGCGGAGCGGCCGTCTCCGCCCTGCACTTCTACGAGTCCAAGGGACTGATCAGCAGCACCCGCACGGCCGGCAACCAGCGTCGCTACACCCGCGAGACGCTGCGCCGGGTCGCCTTCGTCCGGGCCGCGCAGCGGGTCGGGATCCCGCTCGCGGTGATCCGGGACGCGCTGGCGGAGCTGCCGGACGAGCGGACCCCCAACCGCGAGGACTGGGCCCGGCTCTCGGAGGTCTGGCGCTCCGAACTCGACGAGCGGATCAACCAGCTCGTCGAGCTGCGCGACCGGCTGACCGACTGCATCGGCTGCGGCTGCCTCTCGATGGACAAGTGCGCGCTGTCCAACCCCTACGACAACCTCGGCGAACAGGGCCCCGGCGCCCGCCGGTTGCGGGTGGACCGGCGCACCACGGACCCGGCACCGGCATCGAAGGACGACACCGGCGCCAGGACGTGCACCCCGGACGGCACCTAGGGCCTGCTGCCAGGCCCTGGGGCCGTTCGTTCACCAGACGGGCGGCTTGCGGTGCGCCCACGGGCGGGCCGCCTCCAGCTGCGCGGAGAGCGCGATCAAGGTGGCCTCGTCGCCGTAGCGGCCGCCCAGCATGACGCCGATCGGCAGCCCCTGGGCGTTCCAGTGCAGCGGGACGCTGACGGCGGGCTGACCGGTGGCGTTGTAGAAGGCGGCGAACGGCGTGAACCGGCCGATCCCGGCGAACTCGGCCCGCGGATCGGCGTCGTTGCGCAGCCCGCCCACCGGGGGCGGCGGCGCGGCCACGGTGGGGGAGAGGATCACGTCGTAGCCGGTGCCCGGGGGCATCAGGACGTCGGCGATGGTCTGCGCGAGCGTCCGGAAGGTGTGGAGGGAGCCGGCGAAGGCGGCGCCGGAGACCTCCTGGCCGCGGGCCCGCAGATGGCGGGTGAGCGGCATCAGCAGCTCCTCGCCGCCCGGCGGGACGGGGCGGTTCGCGGCCGTCACCGCCCAGACCCGGGTGAAGGCGTGCAGCATCGTGTCGTCGACGGGGAGCGACAACTCCTCGGTGTGGTGGCCGAGTTCGCCGAGCAGGGCGGCGGCCTCCGTAGCGGCGGTGCGGCAGTCGGGGTGCAGCTCCATGCCCGGGAGCGGGGCCTGGGTGAGCACCGCGATCCGCAGCCGTCCCGGGTCCCTGCCGGCCTGGTCGGCGAAGGTCTCGCCGGGCGGCAGCGCGGGGGCGGCGTACGGGTCGCCGGGCCGGGGGCCGGCCATCGCGTCCAGCAGGGTGGCCGCGTCGGCGACCGTGCGGGCCAGCGGGCCGGAGGTGCTCAGGCCCGTCACGTCGTGCAGCACGGGGCCGCTGCTGACCCGGCCGCGGCTGGGCTTGATGCCGTAGAGCCCGCACAGGGACGCCGGGATGCGGATCGAACCGCCGCCGTCGCTGGCGTGCGCGACCGGCGCCAGGCCGCCGGCCACCGCCGCGGCCGCGCCGCCGCTGGAGCCGCCCGCCGAGCGGTCCAGGTCCCAGGGATTGCGGGCGGGCGGGGCGAGCGCGTTCTCGGTGTAGCAGGGCAGGCCGAACTCGGGGGTGTTGGTCTTGCCCAGCAGGATCGTGCCGGCCCGGCGCAGTGCGTCGGCGACGTGGTCGTCGGTCTCCGGGACGTGGTCGGCCAGGGCGGCCGAGCCCATCGTGCAGCGCACCCCGGCCACGTGGTTGAGGTCCTTGACCGGGACCGGGACGCCGTGCAGCGGCGGGAGCGCGCGGCCCTCGCGGCGGGCCGCGGCGGCCTCGCTCTCGGCCTCCGCCGCCTGCTTGCGGGCGAGCTCCGGGGTGCGGGTGACGAAGGCGCCCAGGGTGTCGTCCAGCCGGTCGATCCGCGCGAGGTAGTGCTCGGTGAGCTCGACCGGGGACAGCTCCCCGGAGCGGATCCGGGCGGCCTGTTCGAGCGCGGTCAGGTCGTGCAGTTCGGCCATGGACGTCCACCCTCTCGTCGGTGCCCGCGCGGTCAGGGTGCGGCGCGGGGGGAACGGGCCGGCACCGGGCGGGAGTTCGCCGGTGATCAGCTCGTGAACAGTTGTTTCAGTTCCGGGTCTGCGCGTAAAGACCGTCCGGTGAAGTCCGTCTCGAAAGGACCGCCTCGCAAGGAACGGACCGGGTCTTGGGGTGGACATGGACGTCCTGCGCGCCGGCCGCGACCGCCTGCCGCGCCGCTTCTGCGAGCGCGGCGGGCGAGAGCGGCACCGCACCCGAATCGGCCGCCGTGCGGGGGCCGTTGAGACACCCTGAAGCATCTGGAGCATGTCTTGGATGAGGGCAGGCGGGTCTGACAGTTCTCGCGGAGCGGGGGGAACGGTGCTGTGCGGAGGCGGGGTTCAGGCCGCGGCGAAGACTTCCGCGCCGTGTATCGCGGACGCGGTGTGCAGGGCGTCGGGGGCCAGGACGGACGCCGGGGCGAGCACCCCGCACTCCCGGCAGGCCGGGCCGTCCGCCGGGCTGCCGTCCGGTCCGGGGACCCAGGCGAAGCGGGTGCCGCCGCAGACCGGGCAGTCGCGGCGCGGATGGCCCGCCTCCATCGCCGCGATCATGCGGCGCAGCACCTCGGAGAGGCGGGCCGCCGGGTGCCGCTGCGGGGACGCGCAGGGCACGATGTCGTAGCCACCCCAGGTGCGGCGGTGCCAGTCGTCGAGGGCGCTGGGCTGGCGGATGCCCTCGTGCTTCTCGCGGCGGCGCCGGGCGGCGAACTCCTTCTCGTAGGAGAGCCAGAGGGTCCGGGCCTCCTCCAGTTCGGCGAGGGCCGCCATCAGCCGCGCCGGATCGGGGTCGCGGTCCTGTGTGCCGAACCCGGCCCGGGTGCACAGGTGGTGCCAGGTCGCGCGATGCCCGTAAGGGGCGAAGCGCTCAAGGCACTTGCGCAGTGCGGTGCGTCGTCGGACGGTGACGAGTCGCGGGTTGCGGACCTGTTCTGCGAGGGCTCTGAAACTGGCCATGGTGCTTCCACCTCCGAGGAGGATCCCGACTGGACACGGAATGGACGTAGCCGGCCGCCACCTGGATCCATCGAATTCTTTTGCGGTTTTGGGTGGCGATGTGCCGGGGTGTCCGGCCCGGACTCCTGCCCACTGTGGGGAATGCGAAAAGGTGACTGTTGTTCATCTTCCGGTAACGAGTAACCGACGGTAACGTCCGGCGCACCCTCCCCCCGGGCTCTCGCGGAGCACGGGAACCCATCGAGGAGCAGGAATGCGACGACGTACCGGAAGGCTCAGGGCCGCCGCCACGGCCGCCCTGTTGGCCCTAGGCGCCACGCTCATGGCACCGCCCCCCACCGCGGCCGCTGCCGCACCGCAGACTTCCGACGACTACTGCCAGGGCCAGTGCGCGGACATCCTGCCGCCGGGCGCGACGGGCAACGCCACTCTGGTGGAGATCCTCGGCAACAAGCTGTTCGGCACCCACCCCCCGCACACCACCGACCAGATCGCCCCCTACAACGCCCTGGCCGGCGGCTACCGTTCGCTCACCGACGCCACCCTCACCGACTTCTTCAACGACTCCTCCTTCGGCGTCGCGAAGGACCAGGTCGCCTCGGTGAGCACCCCGCGTCCGGACGTCACCCTCACCCGCGACAAGAAGACCGGCGTCCCGCACATCAAGGGCACCACCCGCTACGGCACCGAGTACGGCGCCGGCTACGCCGCGGGCCAGGACCGGCTCTGGCTGATGGACCTCTTCCGCCACATCGGGCGCGGCGAACTCACCTCCTTCGCCGGCGGCGCCCCCGCCAACCAGGGCCTGGAGCAGGAGTTCTGGCCCAACGCCCCGTACACCGAGGCCGATCTCCACGCGCAGGTCGACGCCATCCGCGACAGCGGCCCCCGCGGCAAGCAGGCCATGGCGGACGCCCAGGCATACGTGGACGGCATCAACGCCTACCGCGAACAGTCCAAGAACGGGCGCTACTTCCCCGGCGAGTACGTCGTCACCGGCCATGTCGACGCGATCACCAACGCCGGTGAGATCCAGCCGTTCGAGCTGACCGACCTGATAGCCCTGGCCTCCGTCGTCGGCGGCCTCTTCGGCAACGGCGGCGGCGGCGAGGTCCCCTCCGCCCTCGCCCTGCTCTCCGCCCAGCAGAAGTACGGTCTGGAGAAGGGCACCGAGGTCTGGGAGTCCTTCCGCGAGCGCAACGACCCCGAGGCGGTCAAGACGCTGCACGACGGCCAGAGCTTCCCCTACGCCGTCAAGCCCGCCAAGGCCCAGGGCACCGCGCTGCCCGACCGCGGCTCGGTCACCCCCGAACCGCTGGTCTTCGACCGCACCGGCGCCGCCGCCTCCAAGAGCGCCACCCCGCCCCGGACCCCGGTCAAGGCCCCCGAGAAGTACCGGAAGCTGGAGGGCCTCTTCAAGGACGGCGTGCTGCCCAAGGGGAGCTTCGACCCGACCCAGCACCGCGGGATGTCCAACGCCCTGCTGGTCTCCGGCAAGCACACCGCCGGCGGCCACCCGGTCGCCGTCTTCGGCCCGCAGACCGGCTACTTCGCGCCCCAGCTGCTGATGCTCCAGGAGATCCAGGGCCCCGGCATCAGCGCCCGCGGCGCCTCGTTCGCCGGCGTCGGGATGTACGTCCAGCTCGGCCGCGGCCAGGACTACGCCTGGAGCGCCACCTCCGCGGGCCAGGACATCACCGACACCTACGCCGTCGACCTGTGCAACGCGGACGGCTCCCAGCCCACCAAGGACTCCACCTCCTACCGCTACCACGGCCGCTGCCTGCCGATGGAGAAGCTGGAGCGCACCAACTCCTGGAAGCCCACCATCGCCGACCCCACCGCGGCCGGCTCCTACCGGATGCAGGTCTTCCGCACCAAGTACGGCATCGTCACCCACCGCGCCACCGTCGGCGGCAGGCCCGTCGCCTACACCGCGCTGCGCAGCACCTACCGCCACGAGGCCGACTCCATCATCGGCTTCCAGATGCTCAACGACCCGTCCTACGTCCGCGACGCCAAGAGCTTCCAGCAGGCCGCCGCGCACATCGGCTACGCCTTCAACTGGTTCTACGCCGACTCCCGCGACATCGCGTACTACAACAGCGGCCTCAACCCCGTCCGCAACCCCGACGTCGACCCCGCGCTGCCCGTCAAGGCCGAACCGGCCTACGAGTGGAAGGGCTTCGACCCCACCACCAACACCACCGACTACACCCCGCCCGCCCAGCACCCGCAGTCCATCGACCAGGACTACTACGTCTCCTGGAACAACAAGCAGGCCAAGGACTACGACTCGGCCGGCTTCGGCAACGGCTCGGTGCACCGCGCCGACCTGCTGGACGACCGGGTCCGCGCGCTCACCAAGGACGGCGGCGTCACCCGCGCGTCCCTGACCCGGGCGATGGCCGACGCCGCCCTCACCGACCTGCGCGGCGAGGACATCCTGCCCGACCTGCTGCGGGTGATCGGCAGCAAACCGGTCACCGACCCCGCGCTGCGGACCGCGGTGCAGCGGCTGGACGCCTGGCGCAAGGACGGCGCCCAGCGCCGCGAGACCACCCCCGGCTCGCACGCCTACGCCCACGCCGACGCGGTCCGGCTGCTGGACGCCTGGTGGCCGCTGATGGTCGAGGAGGTCTTCCGCCCGGGCCTGGGCACCGACCTCTACGACGCCCTCGGCGCCAACCTCGCCATCGACGAGTCGCCGTCGGCCGGCCACGGCCCCACCGGGGCGCACGCCGGATCGGCCTTCCAGTACGGCTGGTGGTCCTACGTCGACAAGGACCTGCGCGCGGTGCTCGGCGACCGCGTCCAGGGCCCGCTCGCCGCCCGCTACTGCGGCGACGGCGACCTGTCCGCGTGCCGCGACACCCTGCTGGCCACCCTCCGGCAGGCCGACTCCCGGACCACCGAGCAGGTCTACCCCGGTGACGACAACTGCAAGGCCGGCGACCAGTGGTGCGCCGACGCGATCGTGCACCGTGCGGTGGGCGGTCTGACCCACGACAAGATGACCTGGCAGAACCGGCCCACCTACCAGCAGGTGGTGGAATTCCCCGCCCACCGGTAGCGGCGGGCGCGGCGCGGCCCCGGGGCGATCGCACCCCGGGGCCGCGCCGTTCTCCCGCTCCGTCCGCGCCCCGGGCGCCGCGCACGTATCCGCACGTTCCGGGAGAAACCGCAGATAGCCCCCGGCGAGCTCCGGAGCGGTTTTCCCGTGCGGCTATGCTGCTCATTCCTGAATTTGAGGGAAGGGAAAGCGAGTAGGGACCATGGCCGTGTCCGGTCCGCAGCAGAACCCCAGCCCACAGCAGTACCCGCCCGAGCTGCTCGACACCACGATGGACCAGCTGCGCACGCTGATCACGGTCTACGAGGAGGGCACCGCGCTGGCGGCGGCCCGCCGGCTGGGCCGGGAGCAGTCCAGCGTGCAGAAGCAGCTCGACACGATGAACCGCACCTTCGCCGCGCTGTGCGGCGAGGAACTGGTCCGCAAGCAAGGCCGGGGCCGCGACGCCCTGTTCACCGCCACCGGCGAGGCGCTGGTCGAGCTGGCCCGGCGCACCCTCGGCGCCTGGACCGAGGGCGTCCACGACGCCCGCCGCCGCCTGGGCCGCACGCTCTCCGTCGGCACCACCCGCTACACCCTCGGCTTCCTCCTGGACGCCGTGGAGTACGTCAGCGAGGACTTCGACCGCGAGGGCGTCGATCTGAAGATCACCCACGTCCGCACCGGCGACCTCTTCACCAAGCTGCGCTCCAAGGAACTGGACCTGGTCTGCGGCAGCGTCGTGGTCACCGAGGGCGAGGAGGCCACCCAACTCGCCCCGTTCGACGTGATGGAGTGGCGGCGCAGCGGACTGTCCCTGCTGACGAACCTGCCGCCGGAGCGGCTGCCCGGCGGCGCGTTCCACGCCGGCGATCTGCCGCGGCTGCCGCTGGTGGTCTCCACCGGCGGGCTGATCGGCCGCTTCCTCACCGCCTGGTACGGCAGCGACTACCGCCAGAAGCTGACCGTCGCGGCCGAGATAGAGGCGGCGCACTACGGCTTCGAACTGCTCCGCTCGGGCGTGGTCAGCGGCGCGATGCTGGTCACCCGGGGCCTGGGCGAGGCGGCGTCGGACGGCCACCTCCCCGAGGCCACCGGGCTGCGCACCCTGGAGGTCACCGGCGACGTCGGCCCCCGTACGGAGGTCCTGGTCGGCGTCTTCACCCGGCGCGGCGAACGGGGCTCCTACGGGCCCGAGCACCCCCTCAACCGCCTCTGGGAGGCGCTCTCCTGGGAGAGCGAACGGTGGTGGCTGCGCCCCTAAGGCCGGTCGGCCGATCGGCCTGTCGCCGCCTTCCCCGGACGGCGACGGGAAGGCGGCGACAGGCCCTGAGCGTCCCAACGGGACGGTTCAGGCCAGGAGTTCCCGCTCGCGGGTCTCCGGCAGCGCCAGCACGCACGCCAGCGACACCAGTGCCATCGCGCTGACGTACCAGCCCACCGACGCCGAGCCGAACGCCGCCTGGAGCCGGGTGGCGACCAGCGGGGCGACCGCGCCGCCGAGCACCCCGCCGAGGTTGTAGGCGAGCGAGGCGCCGGAGTAGCGGACCGTGGTGCCGAACAGCTCCGGCAGGTAGGCGCCCATGGGGCCGTAGACCACGCCCATGCAGAACAGTGCGCCGCCGATGCCCAGGGCGATCAGCACCGGCTGCCGGGTGTCCAGCAGCGGGAAGAGGGCCAGGCCCCACACCACCGCGAGGCCGGAGCCGCCCAGGACCAGCGTGCGGCGCCCGAGGCCGTCGGAGCGGGTGGCGGCCAGCCAGGTGCCCGCCGCCAGGAACAGGCAGGCGACCAGGGAGAGGCCGAGCATGGTGGTGCGGGAGATGCCCAGGGTGCCGGTGGCGTAGGAGAGGCAGTAGGTCGTGGCGGTGTAGAACAGGCCGTAGGCGATCACCATGCCCCCGGCGCCCAGCAGCAGTTGCCGCGGATGGCGGCGCAGCACGTCCAGCACCGGCACCCGGCTGGCCTCCTGGGCGTCCATGACCTTCGCGAAGACCGGCGTCTCGCTGATCTTCAGCCGGACGAACAGTCCCACCCCCACCAGCAGGAACGACAGCAGGAACGGCACCCGCCAGCCCCATGCGCGAAAGGCGGCGTCGCTCATCGTGTCCGACAGCAGCCAGAACACCCCGGTGGCCGCGAAGAACCCCACGGACGGCCCGAGTTGCGGGAACGCGGCGTACAGCCCGCGGCGGTCGCGTGGCGCGTGCTCGACCGCCAGCAGCGCCGCCCCGCCCCACTCGCCGCCGAGCCCGATGCCCTGGAGGAAGCGCAGCAGGATCAGCAGCAGCGGGGCCCAGACGCCCAGCGTGCCGTAGCCGGGCAGCAGCCCGACCAGCGCGGTGGACAGGCCCATCAGCAGCAGCGAGGCGACCAGGACCGACTTCCGGCCGACCCGGTCGCCGAAGTGCCCGAAGACCACCGAGCCCAGCGGCCGGGCGGCGAACGCCACCGCGTAGGTGGAGAACGAGGCCAAGGTGGCGTTGACCGGGTCGAGCGTCGGGAAGAACGCCTGGTTGAGCACCAGGGCGGCGGCGGTGCCGTAGATGTAGAAGTCGTAGAACTCGATGGCCGTCCCGATGAACGAGGCCACGGCCACCCGCCGCAGGCTCTCGCCGCCGGCCGGCTCCGCGGCCGGGCCGGCCGCCGTCGTCGCTGCTGAGGTCGCGTCACTGTGCACGATCGGCACTCTCTTGGCCGGTGTACGGTGCAGTCAATAGATGGGACGGCGCGTCCCGGACTCTGAGACATGGAGACGAGGGCGCCGCCCCGGCCGAACTGCCGCTAGCGGTAGTGCAGATACCGCTCCCGCACCGCGCGGAAGCGCGCCAGCTCCGCCTGCCAGGCCGCGGTGACCTCGTCCGTCGTGGCGCCCGCGTCGATCATCGTGCGGACGGTGGCGGTGCCCGCCAGGTGGTCGAAGTGGTCGGCGAGCCAGGCGAACTGCGGCCAGTGGCGCTTGGCGGTGACCAGCAGGCCGATGCCGGTCCGCACCGGGTCGAACGCGGCCCGGTCGTGGAGGTGCAGCTGCACACCGCCGACCGTCTTTCCCTGGAACTTGGAGAAGGTCGGCACGAAGTACGCCTCCCGGAAGTGCACGCCCGGCAGGTCGAGTTCGGCCGCGGCCTGGGCCCACCGCCGGTCCAGGCCCTCCGCGCCCAGGAGCTCGAAGGGCCGGGTGGTGCCCCGGCCCTCGGAGAGGTTGGTGCCCTCGAACAGGCAGGTGCCGGCGTAGACCAGCGCGGTGTCGGCGGTGGGCATGTTGGGACTGGGCGGCACCCACGGCAGCCCGGTCGCGTCGAAGAAGTCGGTGCGCCGCCAGCCGGTCATCGCCACCGTCTCCAGCTCCACCGGCCGCCCGGCGGACCGCGGCACGAACTCGCCGTTGAAGAGCCGGGCGAGCTCGGTCACCGTCATCCCGTGCGCCTGCGCGATCGGCTCCCGGCCGACGAAGGAGGAGTACCGCCGGTCCAGGACGGGACCGGTCGCGGCCCGCCCGGTCACCGGGTTGGGCCGGTCCAGCACCACGAACCGCAGGCCCGCCAGAGCGGCCGCCACCATGCAGTCGTAGAGCGTCCAGATGTAGGTGTAGAAGCGGGCGCCGACGTCCTGGATGTCGAACAGGACGGTGTCCACGCCGGATTGGGCGAAGACGCCGGTGAGCTCCTGGACGGTCTTGTCGTAGGTGTCGTAGACCGGCAGGCCGGTGGCCGGGTCGTCGTAGCGGCCCTCGGAGCCGCCGGCCTGGGCGGTGCCGCGGAAGCCGTGCTCCGGGCCGAAGACGGCGGTGAGGCGGACCCGGCGGTCGGCGTGCATCACGTCCACGATGTGCCGGACTTCCCCGCGCTCGGCTTCGCTCGCGCGGGCGGGGGCCTCGTGGGTGACGCCGGTGGGGTTGGTGACGATGCCGACCCGGTGGCCGTCCAGGAGGCGGTAGCCGTCCGCGGCCAGGCGGTCGAAGCCGGTGCGCACCCGCCGGCCGCCCCCGGACGGCGCGGCCTGGGCGGGGCCGGCGGTGACCGCCGCCGCGGCCGCCCCGGTCGCCGCCAGTCGTCCCAGCAGAACACGTCTCGACAGAGCCATGTGCACACCTCCGTGCTCGGTTGCTGACCGGATATGTGTCGTGCGCACGCTAACCCTCCGGAGGCCGGTGCGGAACGCGCCCGGCCGGACCGGACCGGACGCCCGCGGACCCGGGGGCGAAGCGCGCGGCCACGTGTCGGGAAGCGGTCTTCCGCTCGGACATACCGACTGGTTAGTCTGCCCCTGCCGGTGAGCCGGCGACATCAGGCGACCGAGGGAGACGCAGCGTGGCAGCCGTACGGGACAAGGCCGTTGTCGTGACCGGAGCGGGCGGGGGGATCGGCGCCGCGCTGGCCCGCCGGTTCGCCGCCGAGGGCGCCCGGGTCGTGGTCAACGACCTGGACGAGGCCAAGGCCCGCAGGACCGCACAGGAGATCGGCGCGCTCGCCGTCCCCGGCGACGCCTCCGGCATCGTCGGCCCGGCCCGCGAGGCCCTCGGCGGCACCATCGACGTCTTCTGCGCCAACGCCGGCGTCGGCACCGGCGGCGGCCCCGAAGCCCCCGAGGGCGACTGGGCACTGGCCTGGGACGTCAACGTGATGGCGCACGTACGGGCGGCCCAGGCGCTGCTGCCGGAGTGGCTGGCGCGCGGCAGCGGCCGGTTCGTCTCCACGGTCTCCGCCGCCGGCCTGCTCACCATGGTCGCCGCGGCCCCCTACAGCGTCACCAAGCACGGCGCCTACGCCTTCGCCGAGTGGCTCTCGCTGACCTACCGCCACCGCGGCATCGCGGTGCACGCCATCTGCCCGCAGGGCGTGCGCACCGACATGCTCGCCGCCACCGGCGCCGCCGGCGACCTCGTCCTGACCCCGACCGCCATCGAACCGGACGCCGTCGCCGACGCGCTCTTCGCCGCCATGGACGCCGACCGCTTCCTGGTCCTGCCGCACCCGGAGGTGGCCGACTACTACACCGCCCGGGCCACCGACCCCGACCGCTGGCTGACCGCGATGAACCACCTCCAGCAGAAGCTGGAGGCACAGGCGGAGGAGGCCCGATGACCACCTATCAGGACCGGCCGTGGCTGTCCCAGTTCACCGACGCCCAGCGCGCCCCCGTCCAGCCGCCGCCCTCCGCGCTGCACGCCTTCCGGGCCGCGGTCCGCCGCGCCCCCGACCGCACCGCGCTCGCCTACTTCGACGGCCGGCTCTCCTACGCCGAGGCCGACGCGCTCTCCGACGGCCTCGCCGGCCACCTCGCCGCCCGCGGCTTCCGGCCCGGCGACCGCGCCGTGGTGATGCTCCAGAACACCCCGCACTTCGTGCTCGCCGTGCTCGGCGTCTGGAAGGCCGGCGGCGTGGCCGTCCCGGTCAACCCCATGTACAAGGCGGGGGAGACCCGGCACGTCCTGGACGACGCCGAGGTCACCGCCGTGCTCTGCGCGGACCGCACCTGGGCGGGCTTCCTGCGGGCCACCGCCGCCGAGGCGCCCTCCGTCCGGATCGCGCTGACCGCCGACGAACGCGGCCTGCAGACCCGCGACGACCCCCGGGTGCTGCGTGCCGCACCGGCCGGCCCCCAGGAGGGCGCCGACGACCTGCTCACCGCGGCCCGTACCGGAGGCCCGGCCCCCGCCGTCCCCGAACCGGTCGCGACCGACATCGCGCTCATCAGCTACACCTCCGGCACCAGCGGCACCCCCAAGGGCGCCATCAACACCCACGGCAACATCAGCCACAACGCCGAACGGCAGCGCACCGGCCTCCAACTCCCCGAGGGCGCCACCTACTTCGCGCTCGCCCCGCTCTTCCACATCACCGGCATGGTCTGCGAACTGGCCGCCTGCCTGGCCAACACCGGCACCCTGGCGCTGGCCTACCGCTTCGAGGCCGGCACCGTCCTGGACGCCTTCCTGGAGCACCGCCCGGCCTTCACCGTGGGCCCCTCCACCGCCTACATGGCGCTGATGGCCCACCCGGACGCCACCGCCGAGCACTTCGCCTCCTTCGCGAGCCTGAGCTCCGGCGGCGCCCCGCTGCCGCCCGCCCTCGTCGAGTCCTTCCGCACCGCCTTCGGCCCCTACCTCCACAACGGCTACGGCCTGACCGAGTGCACCGCTCCCTGCGCCACCGTCCCGCCCGGCAAGGTGGCGCCGGTCGACAAGGTCTCCGGCACCCTCGCGGTCGGCGTCCCCGGGCCGGACGTGGTGGTGCGGATCATCGACGAGGCCGGCCGCGACCTGCCGTTCGGCGAACAGGGCGAGATCGCGGTCCGCGGCCCCCAGGTGGTGCCCGGCTACTGGCGCCGCCCGGACGCCACCGCCGAGGCGCTCCCGGACGGCGAACTGCGCACCGGCGACATCGGGTTCATGGACCGCGACGGCTGGCTCTATGTCGTCGACCGCAAGAAGGACATGATCAACGCGGCCGGTTTCAAGGTGTGGCCCCGCGAGGTGGAGGACGTCCTCTACACCCATCCCGCGGTGCGCGAGGCGGCCGTCGTCGGGGTGCCCGACCCCTACCGAGGGGAGACCGTCAAGGCGTGTGTGAGCCTGCGCCCCGGGGCGTCCGCCGAGCCGGAGGAGCTGACCGCCTATTGCCGGGAGCGGCTCGCCGCTTACAAGTACCCGCGGGTGGTGGAGATCCTGCCGGAGCTTCCCAAGACCACGAGTGGCAAGATCCTCCGACGTGAGCTGCGCGAGGGCGGGGCGCCTGTGCCCGGTCCGCCGGACGGGCGGGCGGGCGACGACCGGCCCCGGCACGCATGACGGACGCACGTAAGGAACGGGTGAGGGCGATGGCCGGTATCAAGGACGGCACCAGCGGCGGCAACGGCACGGCGAGGCCCGTGGCGCAGCGGCTGCTGGCCACCGCCACCAGGCTCTTCGCTGAGCAGGGCTACGACCGCACCTCCGTCCAGGAGATCGTGGACGCGGCGGGCGTCACCAAGGGCGCCCTCTACCACTACTTCGGCTCCAAGGAGGATCTGCTCCGCGAGGTCTACGGGCGGGTGCTGCGGCTCCAGCAGGAGCGGCTGGACCACTTCGCGGACGCCGCGGCGCCGGTGGAGCGGCGGCTGCGGGACGCCGCCGCGGACGTCGTGGTCACCACCATCGAGAACCTCGACGACACGAAGATCTTCTTCCGCTCGATGCACCATCTGAGCCCGGAGACGGACAAGCAGGTGCGGGCCGAACGGCGGCGCTACCACGAGCGGTTCCGGGCGCTGGTCGAAGAGGGCCAGCGCACCGGGGTGTTCACCCCGGACGTCCCCGCCGACCTGGTCGTCGACTACCACTTCGGCTCGGTGCACCACCTGGGCACCTGGTACCGCGAGGACGGCCCGCTGAGCCCGCAGCAGGTTGCCGACCACCTGGCCGATCTGCTGCTGCGGGCGCTGCGGCCGTAGGGCGGCTCGCCGGCCAGGGGGCGGCTGCCGGGGCGACCGCCGGGGCCGGCTGCCGCGGGGATGGCCTCCGCGGCAGCCGCCCCTGCGGGAATAGCCGCCGCCCCCTCGCGCGTTGTGGCCCCGCAGGGGGCGCCCGCGACCCTTACGGGATGTGTGCGACCGCCCCCTAAGGCCCACCCCGCCGCCCCCCCCGAGGCCACCACCCGCTACGCGTACCGCTTCAACTCCCGCCGCGCCAGCGACCGCTGGTGCACCTCGTCGGGCCCGTCGGCCAGGCGCAGCGTGCGGGCCGCGGCCCACAGCTCCGCCAGCGGGAAGTCCTGGCTGACCCCGCCCGCGCCGTGCAGTTGGACCGCCTTGTCGAGGATGTCCACGACCGTGCGCGGGGTGGCGATCTTGATGGCCTGGATCTCGGTGTGCGCACCCTTGTTGCCGACGGTGTCCATCAGCCAGGCGGTCTTGAGCACCAGCAGCCGCAGTTGCTCCACCGCCACCCGGGCGTCCGCGATCCACTCCTGGACCACGCCCTGCCCGGCCAGCGGCTTCCCGAAGGCGGTGCGGTCCACCGCCCGTCGGCACATCAGCTCGATCGCCCGCTCGGCCATCCCGATCAGCCGCATGCAGTGGTGGATCCGGCCGGGCCCCAGCCGCGCCTGTGCGATGCCGAAGCCGCCGCCCTCCTCGCCGATCAGGTTGCCCACCGGCACCCGGACGTCCTCGAAGAGCACCTCGGCGTGCCCGCCGTGGAAGTGGTCCTCGTAGCCGTAGACCTGCATGGCGCGCTTGACCGTCAGGCCGGGGGTGTCCCGCGGCACCAGGACCATCGACTGCTGGCGGCGGATGTCCGCGCCGTCGGGGTCGGTCTTGCCCATCACGATGAAGATCTCGCACAGCGGGTTCATCGCCCCGGAGATGTACCACTTGCGGCCGTTGATGACGTAGCTGTCGCCGTCCCGCTCGATCCGGGTCTCGATGTTGGTGGCGTCCGACGAGGCGACGTCCGGCTCGGTCATCGCGAACGCCGACCGGATCTCGCCCGCCAGCAGCGGCTCCAGCCACTGCTTCTTCTGCTCGGCGCTGCCGAACTGCGCCAGCACCTCCATGTTGCCGGTGTCCGGCGCCGCGCAGTTCAGCGCGGTGGGCGCCAACTGCGGGCTGCGGCCGGTGAGCTCGGCCAGCGGCGCGTACTGGAGGTTGGTCAGCCCCGCCCCGTACTCCTCGTCGGGCAGGAAGAGGTTCCACAGGCCCCGCCGCCGGGCCTCGGCCTTGAGCTCCTCCACCACCGGCGGGGTGTCCCACGGCGAGGCCAGCGCGGCCCGCTGCTCCTCCGCGACCGGCTCGGCCGGGTGGACCCGCTCGGTCATGAACTCCTGGAGCCTGTCCCGCAGTTCCTCGGTACGGGCGTCGAATGCGAAGTCCATCGCTGCCTCAGCCTTCCTTGAGAGTGGTCAGTCCGCGGTCGATGAAGAGGGGCACCAGCTCGCCGATCCGGTCGAAGCCGGCACCGACCGTCTGGCCGAGCGTGTAGCGGTAGTGGATGCCTTCGAGGATCACCGCGAGCTTGAACCACGCGAACGCGGTGTACCAGGCGATCTGTGCGACGTCCCGGCCGGAGCGTTCGGCGTAGCGGGCGATCAGCTCGTCGGGGCCGGGGTGCCCCGGCGCGCCGCTGGTGGTGCTGACCGGGGACTTCGGCAGCCCCAGGTCGGTGCAGTACATCGCCAGCAGTCCCAGGTCGGTCAGCGGGTCGCCGAGCGTGGACATCTCCCAGTCCAGGACGGCGGTGATGGCGTCGCCCCCCTGCCGCGGCTCGACCAGGACGTTGTCCAGCCGGTAGTCGCCGTGCACCACGGTCGGCGCGGGGGAGGCGGGCAGCGCCCGGCCCAGCGCCTCGTGGAGCGCGTCGATGCCGGGCAGGTCGCGGTTCTTGGAGGCCGCCAACTGCTTGCCCCAGCGCCGCAGTTGGCGCTCCAGGAAGCCGTCCGGGCGCCCGAAGTCGCCCAGCCCGGCCGCCTGCGGATCCACCGCGTGCAGCTCCACCAGCGTGTCGACCAGGGACAGCACCACCGCCCGGGTCCGCTCCGGGCCCAGCGCGGCCAACTGCTCCGTGCTGCGGTACGGGGTGCCGGCCACCAGCTCCATCACGTAGAACGGCGCGCCGATGACCGCCTCGTCCTCGCACAGCAGCAGCGTCCGGGGCACCGGCACCGCGGTGTCGTGCAGTGCGCTGATCACCCGGTGCTCGCGCCGCATGTCGTGCGCGGTGGCCAGGACGTGGCCGAGCGGCGGGCGGCGGACGACCCAGGAGCCGGTGCCGTCGGTGACCCGGTAGGTGAGGTTGGACCGCCCGCCCTCGATCAACTGCGCGCGCAGCGGCCCGGAGACCAGACCCGGCCGCTCCCGGTCCAGATGCTCCCGCAGGCGCGCCAGGTCGAGACCGGGTGGTGCCGCGCCGCTGGCCGGCGGTGGCGGGGTGCCGTTGCTCATCGTGCTTCCTCCGTACGGAGTTGGGCGGTCGGACGGTCCGGGGCCTGCGGGCGGCCCGTCCCGCCTGATCATGCCGACTAGTCGGTATGGCGTCCAGTGCCCGGCCGTGGGGCGTCGGTCACCCGGTGCTTTTCCGCCACCGAGGCCCCCGGCCCGGGGTGCCCCTCAGGCGTGACAGGCCGGCGGCGCCCCGCCGTTCAGCTCCGCCATCGCCCTCTCCGGCCCCGGGCTCAGAACTCCCCGGCCGCCCGCCGGGCCGTCAGCTCCCGGTACGCGGCCAGCCCGTCCGGCGTCCACGGCCACTCCTCCAGCCGCCGGGCCAGCTCCTCCTCCGGCAGGAAGGCGTGCCAGTCGATCTCCGCCTCCTGGGGCGAGACCGGCAGCGTGCAGCGCACCTGGTAGACCGCCGACCACCAGGTGTGCTCGGGCGTCTCGTACAGGAAGCGGAACAGCGGCTCCGGGCGCGCCAGACCGGACACCCCCAGCTCCTCCTCGGCCTCCCGCAGCGCCGCCTCGTCGTAGCTCTCGCCGGTGCCCACCACGCCGCCGACGAACATGTCGTAGTGGGAGGGGAAGACCAGCTTCTGCGGGGTCCGCCGGTGGACGAAGATCCGGTCCTCGGCGTCCCGGACCAGGATGAACGCGCAACGGGTGCGCAGCCGGCGGGCGTAGGTCTCGGCGCGCGGGGCCTGTCCCACCACCCGGTCGTGCTCGTCGACGACATCGAGGACTTCGTCCGCGTTGAGCGGCTCCTGCGCGGTGTGCGGTCGCTGATCGGTCATGGGGCTATCGAACCACCGCCGGTCTCCCGGCCTCACCGCGGCTGGAGTTCGCGGGAGCCCTCGCTCGCCCCGGCCCCCGGCGGCATCGCCGGATGGCTGCCGATCAGCACGATCCCCGTCACCACCGCGGCGATCCCGGCCGCCTGGAAGGCCAGCGCCACCGGCGTCACCCGCAACCGGTCGCCCAGGAACCCCACCCCGCAGGCGATCCCGGCCAGCGGCTGGGCGGCGGTCAGCGCGGGCAGCGACATCCGCAGCGGCGCCGACTCGAAGGCGCTCTGCACCATCACCAGCGCCAGCACCCCGAGCACCACGATCGCGTACGGGTACCAGCTCGTGAGGAGCGCGTGCCAGCCGCCCGCCGTGAACCGCAGACCGCTGATCCGGGTCAGCGCGTCCTGGAGCCCGTAGAGCAGCCCGGCGGCCACTCCCAGCAGCGCGGCCTCCAGGCTGACATGGACCCGTTCCCGCTTGGCGGTCGCGGCCAGCAGCAGCGCGACGGAGAGCACCCCGCCCATGATCAGCCACTGGGCCAACTGCCCCACCTCGCTGCGGTGTCCGCCGTGCGGCTGCCCGGCCACGATGAACGCGGTCACCCCGCCCGCCAGCAGCGCCAGTCCGGCCCAGCCGGTGAGGCCCAACCGCTGCCCGGAGACCCGCCGGGCCAGCGCCATCGCGAACAGCAGATTGGTCGCCATCAGCGGTTCGACGAGGGTGATGTCCCCCATTCCCAGCGCCACCGCGCCCAGCGCCATCCCCACCACCATCAGCGCGATCCCGGCCACCCAGCGGGGCATCCGGACCAGGTCGAGCAGCAGCCGGAACGAGAGGTAGTCCTGCGGCGGGGCGTGCTGCGCCGCGAGCTGCTGGAAGACGAACCCGGTGCCCAGACAGCATGCCGCGGCAAGGGCGAGCAGGATCACCGTCACGTCGCACACCTCGTATCGCGCGGGGCGGGGGATGCGCCCGAGGATAGTCAGCCACGGTGGCCGAAACGTGACCCCCGGTCCCGCCATTCACGCGCGTACCCGTCTGTACCACCGGCCACCGGCCGTTACGGGCCCCGCGCGCCCCTCGGTCCCCGCCCGGCCGCGCGGGGCGGGGGTCGAGCTTCCGGATCACTCCGCAACGAATTACAGAGAAACCTCTGCAGAGAACTCTCTGCATCTCTACGCTGACGTCCATGACCCACGACGACGTGCCGCACGACGCCCGGCCGGACGCGCCCGAGGCTCCCGCACCGCGCCCCGTTCGCCGGATGGACGCCCGCAGTCTGCGCGGCCTGGCCCACCCGCTGCGGATGCGCATCCTGGAACTGCTGACCCTCGACGGCCCGGACACCGCCACCGGCCTCTCCCGCCGGCTCGGCGAGAACACCGGCACCGTCAGCTGGCACCTGCGCCACCTCGCCGACCACGCCTTCATCGAGGAGGAGACCGGGCGCGGCACCAGGCGCGAGCGCTGGTGGCGCGCGGCGGCGGCCTCCCGGCAGCTCAACACCACCGATTTCCGCGACGATCCGGACGCCCGCGGCCCGCTCTCGGTCTACGTCCACGAGATCGTCCAGCAGCACTTCCAGCAGGTCGTCCGCTACCTCGCCGAGGACTGGGAGCCGCAGTGGCGGGACGCCGGCGCCATCGTGCAGTGGCACGACCTCGCCCTGACGCCCGAGCAACTCACCGCGCTCAACGGTGAGTTGGAGGGCGTGGTCAACCGCTATCGGGCGGTCGCGGCAGCGGCGTCCGCAGCGGACTCCGGGGCCCCTGCGGCGGCTCCGGATGCCGCGCGGGCCGCCCGTCCCGTCATCGTCCAGCTCCAGTCCTTCCCCCGGACGTCGCGTGCGGACCGCGCGGCGGGGCCGGACGCCGTCGCGGAGGCGGAAGCCGCCGCCCCCGCCGAGAGCGGGCCGGCCGGGCGGGCCGGCCGCGAGGACGGCACCGGGCGGGCCGGCCGGTGAGCGGGCTGCTCCGGCGCCACCGCGACTTCCGGTTGCTGTGGTGCGGTGAGACCGCCGGCAAGTTCGGCGCCGCGGTCACCGGCGTGGCGATGCCGCTGACCGCCGTCGCCACCCTGCACGCCGACACCTTCGCGGTCGGGCTGCTCAGCGCCTGCGGCTGGCTGCCCTGGCTGCTGATCGGGCTGCCGGTCGGGGTCTGGGTGGACCGGACCCGCCGCCGGCCCCTGATGCTGGGCGCCGCCGCGCTGTCGATGGCGGTGTTCACCGCCGTCCCCGTCCTCGCCTGGTGCGGCGGGCTGAGCCTCGGCCTGCTGATCGGCGCGGCCCTGCTGAACGGTGCCGCCGCGGTCGTCTTCCAGACCTCCTACAGTGCCTACCTCCCCGGCCTGCTGGCCCCCGCCGACCAGCCCGAGGGCAACGCCAAGCTGCACGGCAGCGCCTCGGCGGCCCAGCTCGTCGGCCAGGGCACCGGCGGTCTGCTGATCCAACTCGCCGGTGCCGTCAACGGGTTGCTCGCCAACGCCGCCACCTTCCTGGTCTCCGTGCTCTGCCTGCTCGGCATCCGGCACCGCGAACCGCGCCCGGACAGCGCCGGCGAGCGCCCCGCCCGCTCGCTGCGCGCCGAGGTCGCCGAGGGGCTGCGCCTGGTGGCCGGGGACGTCTGGCTCCGCACCCTGACGCTCTTCGGCGCCGCCTCCAACCTCGCGCTGATGGGGTACCAGTCGATCCTGCCGGTCTTCCTGGTCCGCGAGGCCGGGCTGGCGCCGGGCACGGTCGGCGCCCTGCTGGCGGTGGCCGGCACCGGCGGTATCGCGGGTGCCTTCGCTGCCCGCCGCGCGGCCGCCCGGATCGGCACCGCCCGTGCCGGCCTGCTCTTCGAACTCGTCCTGCCGCTCACGGCGTTGCTCATCCCGCTCGCCACCGCCGGGCCCGGCGCCGCCCTGTTCGTCGTCGGCAGCTTCGGGGTCAGCGCCGGTGTGGTCGGCGGCAACGTCCTCAAGGCGGGCTTCCAGCAGGCGTACTGCCCGCCCGCGCTGCTCGGCCGGGTGACCGCCAGCGCCGCGTTCCTCAACTACGGCACGCTGCCGCTGGGCGCGCTGCTCGGCGGCGGGCTCGGCGCCGCGCTGGGCGTCCGCACGGCCATGTGGATCACCACCGCCGGCGTTCCGCTGGCCGCCCTGATCCTCCTGGCCTCACCGCTCCGCACGGCCCGCGACCTGCCGACCCGCCAACCGGAACGGGAGGCCGCCCAGTCCGCCGACGGTCTGCTCGCACCGTCCTGAGCCGATCTCTCGGAGGCAGGTCAACCGGTGGGGGAGGTAAGGGTTTTGGGGGCATCCGCCCGTGGGGTCCGCTACCGGTCGTCCCACAGGCCGTCCCGTCGCGGGCCCTGCGGCGGTCCGGTCGCCCCGCCCGCCAGGACCGTCTCGCCGGTGGCCGCGGCCGCGTCCGCCAGCACCACCGCGCCGCCCCCGGGGTCGAAGCGGTAGCCGGCCCCCCACACCTCCTCCAGCAGCCGCGGGGCGGTCGGATCCGGGCTGAGCGCCGCGCCCAGCCGGTCCAGGCGCGCCGCCACCGCCGACAGGTCGCCGAAGTCCCGCCCCCAGACCCGCTTGAGCAGCTGCTCCCGGGAGAACACCCGCCCGGGGTGCCGCATCAGGAACACCAGCAGCGCGAACTCGTCGCCGGTCAGGGCGAGTTCGCGGCCGGCGCAGTGGGCTCTGCCGGTTCCGGGGTCGACGGTCAGGTCTCCGGCCCGGAGGATGTTCGGGGGCGCGTGGGCCGGTGCCGCGCTCCCGGTCTGCTGTAGTGCCGCGGCCACCCGTGTCGCCAGTCCCCGCGTCCCGGCGGCCCCGGCCCGTCCGCCCGCTGCCGCCGTCCGCGCACCCACCGCCCCGGTGTCCTCGGTCAACGGCACCAGGGGGACCGGTGGGCCGTATCCGCTCCGCCGCAGCCGGCGGCGCAGCGCCAGGCCGTCGATGCCCGGCAGCGCGGGATCGAGGACGACGGCGTGCGGCCGGAAGTCCGCGGCGCGTTCGAGGGCGGTGAAGGCGTCGGTGGCGGAGGCGGTGGCATGGCCGGCGCGGGTCAGCGCGTCGGCGGCGGCAGCGGCGACGGCCGGGTCGTCCGCGACGACCAGGACGCGGTGCGACGGCCCGGGCGGGGGAGGGGGCGATGCGGCGCGGCGCACGGCTCAGCCCGCCCTTCGCGGGGGCCGCGTCCGCGCGTGCCGCGCCCGGCCCCACCGGCTGCGGGGACGCGCCGTCGGGAGAGTCCTCATACCTCCAGCGAACACCCGGCGGCGCGCCCTCGCGCGCCGAACCGGGAGCCGCCCCCGGGCGGGCCCTCCCACCAGGGCCCTGGCCTCAGGACTCCAACTGCTCCCGCACCCGCCGCGACACCGTGAACGCGTAGAGGTCCAGCACCCCGGGCGGCTCCGCGATCCCCGGCCCGCCGGCCTGTATCCAGGCGGCGATGTCCGCCAGCGCGTCGTCGTCGTTGACCAGCCCCAGCCACACCGGCCGCCCGCCCGCGGCCCGGCCGGCCGGCGAGGGCTGCACCACGATCACGTTCGCCTGGTCGCAGACGTCCAGGCAGTCCGAGGCGCGGACCGGCGCCGCGTCCCCCAGCGCCGCCCGCAGCCGGGGTATCTGCCCGGCGTGGTCGATCCCCGGGAGCTTCGCCGCGTCCCCGCAGCAGCAGCCACGGCAGACCGTGACCCGGCACTGCTGTGCGGTGGTCCCCGCCCGTCCGGCACGCTTTTCGATCATTCGTTCATGCTACGTGGCCGTGCCACCGTGCCCGTGTGCTCCCGGCCACTCGTCCCGCCGTCCCCGCCACGCCTGTTGCGCACACCGCAGCGCGGGCGCCACATTTTCCGGACCGTTCGTGGAGAGGTATCGGAGCATGTCCTTGATCAACCCCAGTCCCGTCCGGGCCGCGGTCCCCGGCCCCGCCGGCCTGCCCGTGATCGGCTCCCTGCTCGATCTGCGCCGCGACTCCCTCGGCGCGTTCCTCAGAGCCCGGCGCGAACACGGCGACCTGGTCCGGCTGGAGGCCGGTCCGCCCGGCCTCCGCAGCGTCTTCTACGCCGTGTTCGCGCCCGAGGGCGTCCAGCAGGTCCTCGCCACCCAGGCCGCCAACTTCCGCAAGGAGCACCCGCTCTACGAGGAGGTCCGCCAGTCGTTCGGCAACGGGCTGCTCACCAGCCAGGACACCGACTACCTCCGGCAACGCCGGCTGGTGCAGCCGCTGTTCACCAGGCGCCGGGTCGACGGCTACGCCACCGCCATCAGCGCCGAGGCCGACGCGGTCACCACCCGCTGGCGGACGGTCCAGGACGGCGTGGTCGACCTGGTCCCCGAGATGAACCGGCTCGCCCTGCGCACCGTCGCCCGCATCCTCTTCGGCCTCGACGTGGAGGCCGCGGTCGCCGCCATCCACCGCTGCGCCCCCGTCATCAACGACTACGTCGTCCGCCGCGCCTACGCCCCCCTGAAGGTCCCCCGCGACTGGCCCACCCCCGGGAACCTCCGCGCCCACCGGGTCACCGACGAGCTCAACGCGCTGTGCGACCGGATCATCGCCGAACGCCGCGCGGCCCCCGGCGCGGGCCCGGCCGGCGCCCCGGACCACCAGGACCTGCTCTCCCTGCTCGTCGCCGCCGGCAACGAGGAGGACGGCGCCCTCGACGCCACCGAGATCCGCGAACAGGTCCTGATCTTCCTGCTGGCCGGCCACGAGACCACCGCCACCTCCATGGCCTTCACCCTCCACCTGCTCGCCCGCCACCCGCACGAGCAGACCCGGATCCGCGCCGAGCTGGCCAGTGTCCTGGGCGACCGCGCCCCCACCGCCGCCGACCTGGACCGGCTGCCGCGGCTCACCCAGGCACTCAAGGAGTCCATGCGGCTCTTCCCGCCGGCCCCCGTGGTCAGCCGGCGGGCCGTGGAGGCCACCGAGGTGGCCGGCTTCGCGCTCCCGGCCGGCGCCGATGTCGTCGTCGCCCCCTGGGTCACCCACCGCCACCCGGATCTCTGGGAGGACCCCGAGCGGTTCGACCCGGACCGCTTCGCGCCGGTGCGCGAGGCGGAGCGGCACCGCTACGCCTGGTTCCCGTTCGGCGGCGGCCCGCGCGCCTGCATCGGCCAGCACTTCTCGATGCTGGAGTCCGTGCTGGCCCTGGCGACCCTGCTGCGCTCCCACGAACTGACCGCCGTCGACCAGCGCGTGCCGGTCGCCGCCGGCATCACCCTCCAGGCGACCGGCCCCGCCCGGGTGCGCCTGCGGGCCCTCTAGAGCCGTGCTCGCCGTGGCGCCCGCCGACCCCCGCTGACGGGCGACCGCTTCCCGGCGTCCCGCGGCCGGTCCGTCCCCAACGGGCCGGCCGCGGCGCCCCGTTCGGCTCAGAAGTGCCGCACCAGCTCGCCGAACGCCCCCAGTCGCAGCACCTTCTCGTCGCCCGGGTCCAGTTCCCCGTGCTCCAGCACCCAGGTGTGGTCGTGCGGGATGAACACCGCGTTCAGCCCCGCCGAACGGGCCGGCAGGATGTCCGACTTCGGCGAGTTCCCGATCATCCAGGTCCGCTCCGGCGCCAGTCCGTAGGCCCGCGTCAGCTCCTCGTAGGTGGCCACGTTCTTCTCCGGCACGATGTGCACCCCTCGGAAGTGCCCGGTCAGGCCCGACGCGGTCACCTTCCGCGTCTGCTCCTCCTGATCGCCCTTGGTCAGCAGCAGCAGTTCATGGCGGTGCGCCAGCTCCGCCAGCGTCTGCGCCACCCCCGGGATCAGCTCCACCTGGTTCCCCTCGAACGCCGCCGTCCACCCGGCGATCCGCGCCCGCTCCGCCGCGGTGGCCGTCCGCCCCCGCAGCCGCTCCAGGCACTGCCCGAGGCTGTGCAGGAACACCTTGCTGCCGTACCCCAGCGTCATGGCGTTGGCCGCCTCGATCTCGTCCAGTACGGTCCGCACCCCGTCCCGGTCCAGCCCCGGCCGCGCCATCCACGCCGTGAACTCCTCGATGACCCGCTCGAAGATCACGTTGTTCTCCCACAGCGTGTCGTCCGCGTCGAAGATCAGCACCGGTCCGTCGCCCCTCTCGCCGTCCATGGCCTCTTGCGTCCATGGGCCGGGGGAACCCTACGCAGGGGCCGGCGCACCCGCATCGGAAATTCCGCGCGTCCGGTACGCGACCACGGGCGGAACCGCCGCACGGCACGGCGGTCGGCGAAGTCGGGCCCGGCACCGCCGATTTCGACTTCGTCATGAGTGATTGACGCAAAGGTCAAATTCAACCGCGGTGGCGTAAAACCCGCTGAACCGGAATCGCGGATACCGCTATTTCCTTCCGCTCGGAACGTTTAGTCGAGTGCCTTACGGATTCTTGCGGAGGGGGCGACGCGGACAGCGAAGGAAATCAGCCATCCATGATCCTTTTCTCTTGACTCACGCAATGCACGCATCCCTATCCTCACTCGCATCACAACGGGGGCGGTCACACTCCTGGGTGGAATGCGAGTCCCCCGACTCGGCAGAGGATGGATCGTGCTACTTGACTGGCTCATGGAGGCGCGAAGCGACCGCGGTGTCCGCTTCCTTGCGGACAACGGCGAGTGGCGCCTCCGCTCCTACAAGGAACTCTCCCTCGACGTGCGCCGCACCGCGTGCGCACTACGGGCCGCGGGCGGCCGGCCCCAGGACGTGGCGGTGATCGTCACCGGGGACCCGGAGGAATTCATCACGGCGTTCAACGGCGCGCTCGCCGCGGGGATGGTGCCGTCCCCCCTCGCGCCCCCGACGGCCTTCCGCAGCGCCGCTCACTACGAGCGGCACCTGTCCGCGGTGATGGGCCTGGCCCGGCCCGCGCTCGTGTGCGGAAACCGCACCGTGGAGGCCCCGTTGATGCAGGCGGTCGAAGGCTCCGGCGGGTCCGCCGTGTTTGTCGACGTCACCTGCCGGACGCGGCCGGACGGCGCGGCGGAGCAGGCGGCGGACGGGCCGGACGCGCTGCCGGTCCGGCGCGCCCCGGAGGACCTCGCGCTGCTCCAGTTCACCTCGGGTGCCTCGGGGGCGCCGAAGGCCGTCCGGGTCTCCTGGGCGAACCTGGCGGCCAACATCGCCGCCATCCGGAGCCGGCTGTGCTGGTCGGAGCGGGACGTGTTCGCCAGCTGGCTGCCCCTCCACCGCGATATGGGACTGATCGGCGGCATGCTCGCCCCGGTCGTCTCGGGCACCGATCTCTGGCTTATGACGCCCCGTCAGTTCGTCCGGAGTCCGCGCCAGTGGCTCGCCTGCTTCGGGGTGCACGGCGCCACGCTGACGGCCGCCCCGAGCTCCGGCTACGCCCATGCGGTGCGCACGGTGCGGCCCGCGGAACTGGCGGGCATGGACTTCTCCCGCTGGCGGGCGGCCGTCGTCGGCGCCGAGCGCATCGACCCGGCGGTCCTCGCCGGCTTCCAGCGTCTGGTGGGCCCGCACGGCCTCCCCGAAGGGGCGTTGATCGGCGCCTACGGCCTGGCGGAGAACACCCTGGTGGCCACCGGGGCGTCGCCCGGCGGCGGCTCCCGCCTGGTCCGGGTCGAGAACACCCTGCTCTCGACGGGCGACCCGGTCGCCGTCGCCGAGTGCGCGGTGCTGGGCCGGGACGGCACCGAGGGCGGCGGCTGGCTGGTGAGCTGCGGGCGGCCGGTCGACGGCACCCGCCTGAGCATCGTCGACGGCGACGGACGGGAGCTCCCGCCCGGCACCTTCGGTGAGATCCGGCTGTCCGGGGATTCCCTGGCCCGGGGTTACCTGGCCGAGGACGGCACGGCGGCGTTCGGTCCCGAAGGGCTGCGGACCGGCGACGCCGGCTTCGAGCTGGCCGGCGAGGTCTATGTCGCCGGCCGGATCGCCGAGGCCCTGAACGTCCGCGGGGCGCTGGTGCCCGCCGAGGAGGTGGAGGCGGAACTGGCCGCGCTGGACCGGTCGCAGGCCCACGGCGTCACGGTGGCGTTCGGCACCGCCGCCGGGGCCGGCCTCGCGGCGGTCTTCGTGGAGGGCGAACTGCCCGAGTGCTGGCCGCGGAACGCGGCGCAGCGGGTCGGCGCCCTCACCTCGTCCTCGGTCGACGTCGTGGTGCTCCAGGGCGGACGCGGCTCCATCGTCCGCACCTCCAACGGGACGCCCCGGCGGCGCCTGATGTGGGAGCAGCTGAGGGCGCCGCGGGCGGCGGCGCGCTGGCGCCTGGTGCACGGCAGCCTGCCGCTCCCGCTGCACCCGGCGCCGGGCCACCGCTGCGCGCCGAACTGCCCCTCCGCTGAATGCGGTTGTCAAGAGGCGAAGGGCGTTTGTCCCGCCGGCGGGACACTCCACCCGCGGTCGGCGGCCGCCGCCGCGCCCGCCAATGGGACGGAAAATCCGGTCGCCCCGCGCAAAGACAAGATGCCCGCGTTTCCTATGCTCCCCGGTATTTTTCGGTATTCTCAGTGACTTTCCTTGCGGCAATTCAGGCGGGCGTATAAAGATCTGCGCAGTCAGTTGACAGGGAGGGAACGGAAAATGAGTCAGGCAGTCGAGCCGGACCTCGACGGTTCCACAAACGTCCTGTTGGCCCCCGTCCGCGGGACCGATGAGCGCCGAAAACTTCCGAAGACGATGTTCGTCAAGCGACCGGCGGTCTTCACGGTGAAATTCGTTTTCGCCGTCGCGATCGTCGCCGTCGCCTGGGTCGCCGTGGCTCTCCGGCCGACCTGGTGGGTCATCGCCTTATCGGTGATCGTCAATGGGCTGATGTACGCCCATCTCGTGGAACTCCAACACGAAACCCTGCACGAGCACGCCTACAACAAACGCGGTATGAACCGCTTCATCGGGTTCCTCGCCGGTGCGCCGATGCTGAGTTCGTACTGGCACTACAAGCACGACCACCTGCGCCACCACGCCTACCTCGGCACCCCGCAGAACCAGGAGTTCTTCAACTACCGGTTCGACGGCCTCGGCAGCATCCCCGGCTTCGTCCGCGGCGCGTACCACCTGGGCCGGTACCTGGACGTCGTCAAGGACACCGCCCGCTCGCTGATCGGGCGCACCAACCCGATGATCACCAAGACCGTGGCGGCCAAGAAGATCCGCACCGAGTACCAGCTCTTCGCCGTGCTGATCGCCGCCGCGATCGCCTACTCGGTGGTGGCCCAGAACGCCTATCTGGTCTGGGTCTGGGTGCTCCCCACCCTCCTGGTCGCCGAGCCGACGCACTTCCTGATCGAGATGCCGGAGCACTACGGCCTCAACACCCAGACCGACCCCGACGTCCTGTCCAACACCCGCACCATCGAGGCGGGTTGGTTCGCGAAGTGGTTCACCAACGGCAACGACGTCCACACCGCGCACCACTTCCACCAGGGCGTCCCCATGGTCCATGTGCGCGAGCTGCACGGCGTGATCGAGAACCGCGTGCAGACGGTGGAGCCGTCCTACTGGGCCTTCTACCGGGACGTCTTCACCGGCCGCATCACCTACCAGGACAGTTCCGAGAACTGCATGACCCGGTGACCGCAGGACTACGCGAAATGGAGAACCCCCACATGTCCGTCCAGAGCGACACGTCCCCCGCGCTGGAACAGCTCAAGTTCCTCTCCCCGGCCGAGGTCCGGCACGTCGCGGAGACGTTCGGAACCCCCGCCTTCGTCTACGACGAGGAACGCATACGCGCGGGAGTGGCCCAGCTCCAGCAACTCCCCAGCGCCTACGGGCACACCATCCGCTACTCCCTCAAGGCCTCGCCCAGCGCCGCGGTCATCCGGATCTTCGACAGCGTGGGCGTGGAGTTCGACGCCAGCTCCGTCTGGGAGGTGATCCGGGCGGTGCGGGCCGGGGTGGCCCCGGAGAAGATCCTGATGACCGCCCAGGAGGCGGACTTCGGCTCCACCGAGCTCCCGGAACTGATCCGCCAGGGCCTGAAGTTCGACGCCGGCTCGCTCCAGCAGCTCGCCGAGTACGGCCAGGCGTTCCCCGGCACCGAGGTGTCGGTGCGCATCAACCCGGGCTTCGGCTCGGGCCTGGTGCGCCGGCTGACCTCGGGCGGCCCCGACTCCAGCTTCGGCATCTGGCACGAGCAGGTGGCCGAGGTGAAGGCGCTGGCCGAGCGGTACTCCCTCACCGTGGTCCGGCTCCACGTCCACATCGGCTCCGGCCACCACGCCGACGTCCTGCTGCCCGCCGCGCGCCGGCTGCTGGAGATCGCCAAGGACTTCGGTGACGTCCACGCCGTCGACCTCGGCGGCGGCTACCGCCTCACCGTGATGGCCGACGACCCGGAGTACGACCACTCCGAGTGGGCCGAGGAACTCGCCTCCGACCTGCGGCTGTTCCAGGAGGAGACGGGCCGCGAGCTGCACATGGAGATGGAGCCCGGCACCTTCCTCGTCGCGAACGCCGGCGCCATCGTGGCCAAGGTCATCGACGTGGTGTCCACCGGTGACGAGGGGCGCCGGTTCGTGAAGATCAACGCCGGGCTGACCGAGATCCTCCGGCCCTCCTACTACGGTTCGCCGCACCCCGTGGTGGCCGTGACCCGCAAGGGCGAGCTGCCCCCCGAGGGCCCGCTCACCTGCGTGGCCGGCCACTGCTGCATCGCCGGCGACATGCTGACGACGCGTCCCGGATCCGTCGAGGAGCTCAGCCCGGTCCGGCTGGGCGAGGTGACGCCCGGCGACTACCTCGTCATCGAGCGGTCCGGCGGCTACTGCGCCAGCATGTCCATGAAGAACTTCAACTCCTACCCGGAGGCGCCCGAGGTGCTGCGCCGCACCGACGGCACGTTCACGCTCATCCGGTCCCGGCAGACCATCGACCAGCTGACGGCGAACGAGCTGATCCCCGACGACCTCCGCGAGGCGTCCGCGTGACGATCACGGTCGAGCAGCCGGGCGCCGCAGCCCGGCTGACACCGACCTTCGACGGGGGAGCCCTGGCCGCGGAGCTGGACGGGGTCAGGCAGCACGCCTGGCAGCGCCAGCGGATCTACGGCGGCCAGATCGGCCGCGCCTCCCAGGTCGACTGGACCTGTCTGGCGCTGCGCAGCCCGGGCGGGGACGGTGCGCGCACCGACCCCGGCGGGCCCGGCCCGGAGGACTTCGCCGACACCCCGTGGTCGGCGCGGACCCCTCGGGCCCGGGAGGTGCTGCGGAGCATCCCCGCACCGCTGCGTGCCGTGCGCTACATGGCCCTCGGGCCGGGGACCCGCAGCCACCGGCACTTCGACATGAAGTACGGCCCGGCATGGGGCGTGGCCCGACTGCACGTCCCCCTCACCACCAACCCCGGCGCGGTCCTCCACCTCGACGGGGAGGAACACCGCTGGCAGCCGGGCGCGTTCTGGTTCGGCGACTTCAGCCGCGACCACCTGGTGGCCAACGAGGGCACCGAGCCCCGCGTCCACCTGGTGATCGACTGCCTGGTGGCACCGGAGCTGGCGGAGCTCTTCCCCGGCGCCTGGCGGGACTTCCTGCTGGGCGGCGGGGCCGTGCTCAACCGCCCGGCCACGCCGCTGCCCGGCACGCCGGGGGAGTGGGAGTGCTCCTTCGAGGTCCCGGAGACCTTCACGGACTGGGAGGAGCCGGACGGGGCGTTCCTCGACCCGGCGGTGCCGCGGCGCAGGGCCGCGGTCCAGGAGAAGGACGGCCAGCTGCTCCTGACCTATGAGGGAGCCGCGCCGATCCGGCTGATCCACATCGAGGACGGGGAGTTCCGCTACGCGGGCTGGTCCGAGGAGCGGACGGTGCAACTGCGCCGCGGTGGCGGTGGGGTTGTGCTGCGCAGCAGGGTTGGCAGTACGGTGCGCTGCCTGGCCCTGCCCGAGAACCACGACCCGAGGTAAGGATGAACCCCTTCTCCACGGCTACCGGGGGCATAGCCCCCGGTAGCTGGGACCGGCTGGTCGGTCCCCATCTGTACGCGTCCGCCGACTGGCTCTCCTTCTGCCACGGGGACGACCCCGGGCGCGTCGGCGCGGTGCACATCGGAAGCCCGGACCGTCCCCGGGCCGCGGTCCCAGTGACGGCCGTACGCACCATGGGCAACGCGTTCTACCAGTGGCACGAGACGCTGGGCGGGCTCGGGCTGCCGAGCCCCGGCCCCAAGGGCCTGATGGCAGGTCAACACCGCGGCTACCACACCGAGTTGCTCCATGAGCCGGGCATGACCCACGACGAGGCCGCCGCCGGGCTCTTACCCGAGCTGCGCCGGCTGGCCGCCGATCCGCTGACCCGGGAGCTCACCGGGACCCCGGAGCCCGACCCGGTGCCGTGCCTGGCGATGTTCGTGGACGGCCGCACCGTCGCGGCCTTCCGCCGGGCCGGGGTGACGGCGCCCGCGGTGCTGCTCCAGCTGGAGGCCTGGATCCCCGTCCCCGAAGGCGGTTGGGACGGCTATCTGCGGAGCCTGGGCCACAAGCGGGCCGCCACGGTGCGCCGGGACCGCCGCCGGTTCGAGGCCGCCGGCCACCGGGTGGAGCGCCTGACCCTGGAGGAGTGCTGCGAGGAGGCCGGCCATCTGCTGGCCTGCACCGAGCACCGCTACGGGCACCCGGCCGACGCCAAGGTGCTCGCGCAGTCCTTCGAGGAGCAGGCGCGCGCGATGCGCGGGCGCACCGAGGTCTTCCTGGCCCGCACCGCCGACGGCCGACCGCTCGGCTTCTGCCTCTACTACGTGTGGGGCGACACGCTCTACCTGCGGGCCGCCGGCTTCGACTACGAGGCCGTGACCGGCGCCACCGAGTACTTCAACCTCGTCTACTACCTCCCGCTGGAGGTCGCCTGCGAACGCGGCGTACGCCGCGTCCACGCCGGCATCGAGGCCGCCGAGGCCAAGGCCCTCAGGGGCGGGCGGATGCGCGGCCTGTGGCTGCTGGACCTCAGTGAGCACAGCGTCCTTGAGGGCATGGACGAGAAGGTGGCGGCGCGGAACGCCGACACCCTGCGCACGCTCATGGGCAGCTCCAACGCGGTGGCGAGCGCTCTCGACGACCCCGCCCTGGCGGAGCTGCTGTGAGCCGAGGTCCCGGCCGCGTCCTGGCCGGACGCTTCCTCCAGTTCTGGCTGATCCAGCTCAGTGCCCAGGTCGGCGCCAAGGTCGCCCTGCTGTTCCTGCCGCTGCTGGCGATCCGCGGCTACGGCGTCAGCCCGGCGGTGCTCGGCTTCCTCAACGCCCTCCAGTACTTCCCGGTGCTGGCGGTCGCGCTGCTCTTCGGCGCCGCCTTCGACCGCTGGAACCGCCGCACCTGCTTCGTCGCCGCCTACCTGGGCAACAGCGCGGCCCTGCTGCTGGTGCCGCTCTACGGCGACGGCCGGCACCGGGTCCTGCTCCTGGTCGGGGTCTGCACCGCCATGGGCTGCCTGGTGGCCTTCGCGGACATGTGCGCGCAGACCGTGCCCCCGGACCTGGTGCCCGCCGATCAACTCGTCGCGGCCAACGGGCGGTTGGAGTTCGTCTACTCCCTGTGCCTGGTCGGGGCGCCGGGCGCCGCCGGTCTGCTCTACGACCGGTTCGGTTCCGGGCCGGGGCTGACGGTGGTCAGCGCGCTGTGCTGCGCGGCCGGCGTGCTGAGCCTGGGACTGCGGCTCAGCCGCCGCGCGGGCCCGGAGCCCGGGGCGCGCCCGCGGGTCTGGGCCGCCACGGTCTCCGGTATGCGCTTTCTGCTGCGCCACCCGGTCCTGCGGGTGACGACCGTCCAGGCCGGCCTCTTCAACTTCCTGGAGCAGGCGGTGATGACGGTCTACCTGCTGCTCGCCGTCCGCCTCTGGGGGCTCTCGCCCGGCTCGGTCGGCATGACGATCACGGTGGGCGGGGCCGGCACGGTCCTGGGGGCCGTGGTCGCCGCCGGCCGGGGCGGCCGGATGTCCGCGGTGCGGGCGCTGGTGCTCGGCATGGGGCTGGCCTCGCTCACGCCCATGCTGCTGGTCTTCGCCGGGGGGTCCCGCCCGATCCTGATCACGATGGCGAGCGCCACGTTCATGATCTACGGCTTCGGTCTGACGCTGTACAACGTGCACGCGGTGTCGCTGCGCCAGATGCTCACCCCGCCCGAGCGGTTGGGCAGCGTCTCGGCGGCCTACCGCTTCCTGGCGTTCGGACCGATCGGGCTGGGGGCCTTGCTCGGCGGCTGGGCGGGCGGTTTCCTGGGGCTGCGGGCATCCCTGACCGTCTTCGTCGCGCTGCTCGCCGTCGCCTTCGCCGTGTTCGCCGTCAGTGCGTTGCGGCTGCGCGCCACGATCGCGGCGGTGTTGCCGAAGGGGCGCGGAACCGGGCCGGACGGCGCCGCGAACGACTCGGCGGAACCCGTCCGGACCTCTCCCGCCAACCCCTCGTGAGGTGATCCATGCACTCCCGCACCGAGCGCACGCCCGAGGCCGTCCGCAGACCCGCGGTGATCGTGATGAGCGATCTGGTCGTGCTCGCACGGCAGTCCCGGCTGATCGAGGAGATCGTCGCCCGCGATCTGGTGCCCCTGGTCCTGGTCGGACCGGACACCCCCATGGACCGGCTGCGCGCCCATATGGCCGATCCCACACACCCGTTGTCGGTGCTCAGCGAGCTGGTCCAGGTCCCCGACCCCGCGGTGGACACGGTGCTCTGCGCGGTGCAGGACTGGGTGCGGGAGTACGAGGTCAAGGCGTCGGTCTGCTGCGGCGAGGTCTTCGTGGACCCGGCCGGCGCCCTCAACGACCTGTTGCGCCTGCCCGGCCCCGGCGGCTGGGCGTCCCGCGTCTGCCGGGACAAGATCATGCAGCGGACGGCGCTGGACGCGTTCAGCCCGCGCTGGCGCGCCGTCGCCCCGGCCGAGCGCTCCCGGGCCGAACCGCCCGGCTACCCGGCCGTCGTCAAACCGGCCGGCCGGATGTACAGCTCCGGTGTGCGTCGGGTCGACGACGCCGGGCAACTGCGGGCCGCGCTCCAGGAGTACGGCCCCGAGGAGTTCGTCCTCCTCGAAGAGCTGGTGGAGGGACCGGAGTTCTCCGTCGAGGCGCTGGTCTACGACGGTGCGGTGCTGTGGTCGGGCATCACCGCCAAGCGCACCAACGAGGACGGCGGGCACTTCTTCACCGAACTGGGCCACACCTGCCCGGCCCCCGGCCTCACCGCCGCCGAGGAGTCGGCCCTGACCCGGGCGAACGCGGGGGTGCTGGCGGCGGTCGGGCTGCGGCACGGGATCACGCACGCCGAGTTCCGGCTGTCCGGCGGCAGGGCCGTGCTGATGGAGGTCGCCGCGCGGCTCCCGGGCGACGCGATCACCATGCTGTGGCACCTGGCGACCGGGGCTCCGCTGGAACCGGCCATCGTCGACCTGGCGTTGGGCGCCAAGCCCGACTACCCGGAGCCGGTCCGCCGCGCCGCCCAGCGCTATCTCGACCACGAGAGCGGCACGTTGAGCGAGGTGCGCACCGCACCGGGAGGCCCTGACGTCTCCTGGATCCCGTGCGACGGCCGGTGGCCCGCCACCGAGGCCACCGGCGCCGATGCGCCGGCCCGGCACACGGCGGTACTGGTGACCCGCGCGGTGGGGGAACTCCTGGGCGAGCAGGTGGACTCCGTGGCCCGCGCCGTGTCCGTCGTCGGCGACGCGCCGCTGACCGCCGACATCGACGCGCCGGGCCGGCAGTGGGCCTCCTCGGTGCGGGTCACCACCCGTCCGCCCACCGCGGCGGCCGGCGACCGCTGACCCGATCCCGGCGACGCCCGCCCGCCGGCCACCGCGGGCCACCGCACGAGGCGGCCGGCCCCGGCCGCCGGGCTGACGGCGCAGTCGGCGGCTCGCCGACTGCCGGGGCGCGTAGCGGGGTTGCTCACGACCGTCCGGGAGGGGATCGTCCCCGGCCGGACGGTCGCCGGCCGGTTTGCATCCGCCACCCGTTCCGCCACCCGTTCCGCGTCCCGTTCCCTCGCCCCGCCGTGTCCGATCGCCGTGATCGAGACCGTCCGATGGCCGGTCCCGTTCGTTGACGTCGATTGATCTGGACCGTGCCCCGAAGGCAATGTCAGACTGCCTCCAAAGCGGAGAGTTCTCGTCCGTCACTCGGAGCACAGCGGGTCACGGACCTTGCCCAGTCGATCGACGCGCGAAGCGAAAGAAGCACAGGTGTCGAAGTGCAGGTGGGTGGCGCAGGCACTTCGGCACCGTCGTGCCCGACGGGGCGTGGACCAGGGACGCGGATCCGCCACGAGCGCGACGTCCGGATGTCTCCGGGCCTGTCGCTGTTCGCGGTGAGCGTCCGCGCGGCGGCAGCAGGCACTGGTCCCACGCGTTGAACCAGGGCGCCGGTGCGCGCACAGGCAGCCCTGCGCCCCTGTCCGGGGCCTTCCCCGGACAAGCCCGTCGCCCTCAAATGCACAACGGCCGTTCAGATCTCGTGTCCAGCAGTCAATCCGTCCTTGACCAGGGAAGTGATGTGCATGGTGAACACCGCCGGCGTGACCGACCTCCGCAGGGCTCCCACGCCTCCCCTGAACGCTCAGGCACTCACCCGCCGCACCGGCCTCCTCCTTCCGCCCGACTTCTCCCTGACGGACTGGAAGCGGTTCGGCCGGCACCTGTTCCTGATATCGGACTCCTCCAGCTGGTGGCTCGGAGACTGGCTGCTCTACGGGCAGGACATGTACCCCGACCGGTACCGCCAGGCGATCCTGGAGACCGGACTCGACTACAAGACCCTGCGGAACTACGCCTGGGTCGCCCGGAGATTCCCGGTCACCGAGCGGCATACCAAACTCAGCTTCCAGCACCACGCGGAGGTCGCCTCGCTCGAACCCGCCGAACGCGGGAGGTGGTTGGAGCGCGCCGCCCGGGAGGACTGGTCCCGCAACGCGCTGCGCCAGCACATGCGCCAGGCGCTGTCCGGTCCGGACGGGGAGCGGAAGCAGGAGGTCCGCCTCCAGGTGCGCGTCAGCAGTGAGCAGGAGTCCAAATGGGCCACCGCCGCGGAGCGCGCCGGCCGTGATCTGGCCGAGTGGATCGTCCACTGCCTGGACCAGGCAGCGGATCTCAAGCCCGCGCCGGGAAGCTGACGCGGGCCGGTATCCGATCACGTCGCCGCGCCCGGCGGCCGGGAGGCGCCCACCGGCGCATCGGCCCGGCGCGCGCTGCACCGCCCTCCGTGCCATGCGGTCCCCCCTCTCGCTCACCAGCGGTCGTCCCCTTCAGGAATCCCGACGGACCTGCTCCGCGGGCACCGGGCGCACCGGCTGCCCACCGCCGGATCCGCGGTTGCGCGGACGCCGGTTGAGCAGCGCGACGCCCGCGAGGGTCACCACCCCGCCCAGCAGCTCGACGGGCCGGGGCTCCTCGCCGAGCCATACGAACGCCACGGCCAGCGCGGTCACGGGCACCAGGTACAGCGCCGCGGTGGCGGCGGTGACGGTCAGCCGGGCGACGGCGTACCCCCACACCACGAATCCGGCGGCCGACGGCAGGAGGCCGAGGTAGACCGCGGCGAGGGTGCTCCCGGTCGGGGCGTCCAGCACGGCCCGCACGGTGGTGGGGACGAACGGGAGCAGCAGCGCGGTTCCCGCCCAGGTGGCGTGGGCCGCGACTTCGAGCCCGCTGTAGCGGCTCAGCAGGGGCTTGATGGCGAAGTGGTAGACGCCCTGGGCCACGGCGGCCGCGAGGACCACCCAGGCCGCCGTGGTGTAGCCGGTCTCGCCGCCCGTCACGGCGATGACGGCCGTTCCGGAGAGGGCGACCAGCGAACCGAGGATCTTCGCCGGGCTCAGCCGCTCCCCCAGGAACGAGGCGGCCAGCAAAGCGCTGATCACCGGGACCACGGCGACGATCAGGGCGGCGGTGCCCGCCGGGACGTGGACCTCCCCCCAGTTGAGCAGCAGTTGGTAGGCGCTCATGCCGGCGGCGCCGACGACGAGGATGCGAGGGAGGTCCCGTCGGGCCGGCCGGCGGACCTTCGCCAGCGGCATCACGGCCGCGAGCGCGACCGCGGCCACCGCGAGGCGCAGCAGGGACAGCTGCGCCGGCCCGTAGCCGTGCAGTGCCACCCGGATCGCGGGGAACGCCGAAGCCCACAGCGTCACGGTCAGGGCCAGTGCGAGGAAGGTCTTGTCGAGCTTCACCGTACCGACTCTGCCCCGTAGGATTGATTAGGTCCAGTTACTCTTTCTTCCGTGTTCCAGTAGGTGAGCTTCTTGTTGGACGTACGTCGGCTGCGCTTGCTGGCCGAGTTCGCCGCGCAGGGCACGGTGGCCGCCACCGCGGACGCGCTGCGCCTGACGGGCTCGGCCGTCTCCCAGCAACTGGCGGCCCTGGAGAAGGAAGTCGGGGTGCAGCTGCTGCTCAAGCGCGGCCGCACGCTGCACCTCACCCCCGCGGGGCGGCGCCTGATAGACCACGCGCATGTGGTCCTGGGTAATCTCGCCGCGGCGGAGTCCGACCTCGCGGCGCTGCGCCGGGGGGAGCGCGGGAGCGTGCGCATCGCGGCGTTCCCCTCCGTCGCCCGCACCCTGATTCCCCGTCTCTGGCCCGACCCGCAGACGGAGCCCGCCGCGCACGCCCCGTCCCTCCACCTCGTCGAGCACGAACCGCACGCCGCCGAGACCGCGCTCCAGAAGCGCGAGGTCGACGTCGCCGTCACCCACGCCTACAGCCTGCTGCCCCGTCCGCTGCCTCCCGGGTGCGAGCAGCGGGCCCTGTTCGACGAGCCCGTCCACCTCGTCCTCCACCCGGCCGACGCCGCCCTCCACGGCCTGTCCGCGGGGGCCCCCGCGGACCTCAGCCGCTTCGCCGACGCCCACTGGCTGCTGCCCGGCCCCGACACGGCCTGCCACGAGATGACCCGGCGCGCATGCGGAGCGGCCGGGTTCGTGCCCCGACCGGTGGCGGTGGCGAACGACTTCACCGTGCTGGCGGCCCTCGCCGCCCGCCGTGCGGGCGTCACGCTCATTCCCCGGCTGGCGCTGCCGGAGGCCTCGCCGGACCTCAGCGTCCACACCCTGCGGACCCCGGTCCACCGCAGCGTCCAGGCCCTTTACCACGCGGGCACGGGCCAACACCCCGGCATCCGCGACGTCCTGGACCGCCTGACGGGCGCGGCGGGCCTGGCGGCAGCCGGCCCCGAGCACGGCGCCTGAGAGCGGGAGCGAGGCGCGCGGCCTGTGAACGGGCCCGGCCGGACCGGCGCTTCGTCACGTCCCGGTGGGCCGCTCGTCAACTGCCGCTCATCGCAAGGGAGTTGCTCAGGTTTTGCCATCGCAGGTAAGGGCAACCTTGCATAACGTAAAGAACAACTCAAGGAAGGTAGCGGGTAGTTGCACGCTACCTGGATTCCCTGATTCAGTGATCATTGTGGCCGGCCGCACGGCTGGGCCCAGACGGATCGCGCACTTCATCAGCTGTCACAAGCGGGGGAAGGCTGCTGTGGGAATGCCTGGAGACTTAGCGCCTGGGGACTTAGCGCAGAGCCCCGTCCGGGACTCTGCGCCGTCAAGGCGACTCCGATGCCGGCGCACGTCGGAACGACGTTTTTGCCACGCTCGGGGGGAACGACCGGCCCGCCATGCGGAAGCGGCTCATTCGCTCCCTGTGGCACCGCCGTCCTGGTGGACTTGGATTCCCGCGCAAAGCGGGAGTTCCTCCTGCCGTGCCGGAGTGATGCGCTCTGAGGACCGTGCCGCGGACGCACGCTCCGCCGGCACGGATGCCGCGACGCCCTCAGGGGTGGAGGAAGCGGTGTAAGTACTTCCTCGTCCACATCAGTTTTTCTCTTGATTCCCGGCACGACGCGAACAATTCGGCGTGCCGACCGCTCCTTGCCGCCGTGCGGCAAAATCCCTGCCATTGCCCCGGCAGAATCAGGCTGTATCTTGTCTCCCGCTAGCGACGCTGACGCCAAGGCAGATCTTCGAAATCTGCCGCATGGTTCTCACCTCTGTTCTGCGCATATGCAATGCACACCCCGTGACATCGATGCGTATCAACAAGAAGAAGGAGTGCCAATGAACGAGCATCGCACGCCGCTTTTCCCGGAGCCGGAGCACCACACGATCATGGACTGCACGGTTCGTGACGGCGCCTACTCGGTCAATTTCCACTTCGACCTCAAGACCGTCGAGACCATACTCAGCAGCGTGAGTTCCGCAGGTCTGGAGTGGATTGAGGTCGGCCATGGCCTGGGGCTCAAGGGCCATCTGATCGCCGAATCGAACATCTCCGACCTGGAGTGGTGCGACATCGCCAACCGCCTGCTGCCCGCGGACTGCCGCTGGGGCATGTTCGCGCAGGCGAATCTGGCCGCCGTATCGGATCTGGAGCCGATGGCGGACGCCGGGATGAAATTCGCCCGTATCGGCGCCGACATCACCTCGTACGAGCAGGTCTACGACTTCGTCGCCCGCGGCAAGGAACTCGGCCTGACGGTCTTCGTCAACCTGATGAAGTCCCATGTGTGCGAGATCGACGAATCCATAGAGATCGCCACCCGGATAGAGAACTCCTGCGACCTGGACGGCCTGTACTTCGTCGACTCGGTCGGGCAGTTCCTCCCGGACCGCACGGCCCGCCTCTACAGCGCGGCGGCGCGTCAGCTCAAGACGCCCCTGGGCTTCCACGGACACAACAACCTGGGCCTGGCCAACGCGAACTCCCTGGCCGCGGCGGACAACGGCGCCTCGATCGTGGACTGCACGCTGGCGGGACTGGGCAGGGACGCCGGCAACGCCGTCCTGGAGCAGATGGCCGCCGCCCTGGAGCTGCAGGAAGGCAAGCGCGTCTACCACACGGACGCGCTCGCCCACACCAGCGAGTACTGCGTCTCGCGCCTCGAAACGATCAGGACGGACCGTGAACTCCAGGTTCTCGGCGCGCTGTACGGACTCCACTCCAAGTACTTCCCCGCCATCGCCGACGCGTCCGAGACGTACGCGATCAGCCGGACCGAGTTGATGAACGCGGTGAAGCCGGAGGCGTACCGGCGGGATCTGTCACGCAAGGACATCGAGGCCATCGCGAAGTCTTTCCCGGAATCGGAGTAACAACGTGAACCTGAAGGTCTACCCCCAGGTATTCGAGCGGCAGCCCGACCTCATCATCGAAGACGGCGAGGGATACCAGGCGTCCGTCCGGGCATTGGCGAGCGAGCTGAAGGAGCCGCTGCCGATCGATCTGGCACAGCTCATCGCGCTGGAGAAGCTGTCGCCGCTGGTCGAGAAGTTCCACGAACTCCGCGCCGCCGGCCGGGAGAGCATAGCGATCGGTCAGGTCTCGCTGTCGGATTCCCTGCTGTTCACCTCCATACCTCAGATCTGGGGTGTGGGACTCAATTTCGCCGCGCACGCCAACGATCTGGAAGCCGAACAACCGCCGTTCCCGGGCTCGTACTCGCGCCCGTACAGCTGCGTGATCCCCAACGGCGGCGCCATCAAGATTCCCACACAGTCCTCTCGCGTCACCGCCGAAGGGGAGCTGGGAATCGTGCTGGGCAAGGCGGCGAAGAACGTGTCGGCGGACGAGGCGTTCGACTACATCCTCGGGTTCACCACCGTCATCGACATGACGGCCGAGGACGCCCTGCGGAAGAACCTCCGGTACATCGCCTGGTGCAAGGGCTTTGACGCCTTCTGCAGCGTCGGACCGTCCCTCGTGCTGCGGGACCAGGAAAAGCACGGCGACCTCGGCGACATCAGCATCTCCACGTACCGGAACGACGAGCTGATCTCGCGGAACACCGTCAGTGCCATGAAGTTCAATCCGGCACAGATTCTCGAGTACTTCTCGGCCGGCCGTACGCTCCCGGCCGGCACGGTGATCTCCACCGGCACCCCGGGAGCCACGGTGATTTCCCCCGGCGACACCGTTCGCGCGGAAGTCTCCGGTATCGGCGTACTGGAACACCCCGTCGAAGCCGCGTAGCCGTCGTACTCACGAGAAGGGATTGGACACATGGTGTTTGACGCCAAGCACTTCGATGACTTCACCAAAAAGGGTTATTGCGTGATCGAGGGCTACCTCGACCAGGAGACCGTGCAAAGCCTGCGTGAGGTGTCCCAGAAGGTCCTTACCAGTGAGGTCGGCGGCACGATGCCGCCGAGCCGGCTGCTGGAGAGCGAAGAGCTCAAGAAGGCGCTTTTCTCCGAGAAGTTCTACGCGATGGTGGCCGACCTCAACGACAAGGTCGGACCGCTGCTGATGTATCCGAACTTCACCGTCCGCAAGCAGCTGGTCATCAACTGGCACATAGACGACCGCATGCTCTCGAAGCCGGTGAACAAGCCCGGTGACTTTCCCGCGATCCTGATGTTCAACGTCTACTTGCAGGACAACGATCCGGTCAACGGCGGTGGCGCGGACATCGTCCCGTCGAGCCATCTGCTGCCCCGCGACGAGCGCGAAGAGCTCATCCGCAGCCATGAGTTCGTGCCCCAGGACACGGTGCAGAACAAGGCGGGCGACCTGGTGATCTTCGACTACCGGGATGTGCACCGCGGCACCCAGCCGCAGGTCGAGAGCGATGTCGACCGGCTCGCGCTGCAGTGGACCTTCTCCACCGACGAGGCGGTCACCCAGGACTACCTGAAATACCTGCGCGCCCGGTTGACCGAGAAGCTGCACATCTCGGACTTCACCAACCACAAGGCGACGAACTACTTCGCGGACCTGCCCCACATCACCCGCGAACTCATCGAGGAATCCTGCGGGAAACCGGTCTTCCCGGAGGGCCTTGAGTACCGCGGGTTCGCCGACATCGTGGAACAGGACGCACGCTGATGCCCAACGTGTCGCGCGTGATCCTGGATTCTCTCGGGGACGAGGGCATATCGGCCTTCTTCATGGTCCCGGGGAAGATGATCAATGCCTATATGTCCAACTACCGTCAGGGGGACGAGCAGGGGCACCCCCGGATAGCACCGGTGATCGCCGCCGCCGAGGGCGGCGCGGCGGCGATGGCCGACGGATATGCCAGGGCCTCGGAGAAGTTCGGCGTGGCCATCGCCCTGGACGGACCGGGTGTGGCCAACGCCGTCGGGGGACTGGTCAACGCGCAGGCGGACCGCTCGCCCGTCGTGTTGCTGTCGGGCCACATTCCCCGGGGATTCGACGCCCGTGACGCACTCCAGGACGTGACGCCGACGGGCCTGGACATGGCGGCGCTGCTGGCCCCGGTGACGAGTTCATCGCTCCAGGCGCGGAGCGCGGGACATCCGATCCGCTACTGGAACACCACGCTGAGGAGCCTCGCGGCCTGTCCGACGCGACCGGTGTATCTGTCCTATGCCGCGGACGTGCTCTTCGCGGAGACCGACGAATCCGCCGTCAGCATGCGCGCGTTGACCTCGTCGCACACGAGCTGCGACCAGGCGGATCTCGACCGCGTGATCACGAGGATCAACGAGTCGGCGAGTGTCGCCGTACTGGTGGGCTCCCACGCCAACAAGCGGGACGTGCGGAAGCTGCTGACCCGCCTGTCCGAATCCCACGACATCCTCGTCGGCTCCACCATCGACGCGAAGGGGGCTTTCACCGAGAGCCACCCCAACAGCGTCGGGGTGTTCGGGTATTCGGCCAACCTGCGGGCCGTCGACCTCTTCGCGCGCAATCCCCCGGAGACCGTGCTTTTGCTGGGCTGCCGGCCCTCGCAGTGGAACACCAACGCCTGGGATCCCGGCCTCTCCGGGGCGCGGAACATCATCGAAGTGACCTCGTCGATCGAGGACATCGGCAACTTCGTGCCCGGCTCCGAAACGCTCCTCTGCGACGAACTGGCCTTCCTGCGGCACTGGGAGACCACTCTGGCCGGCACGGCCTTCGCCGGAAACGCGGCGGTGCGCGAACGCGTCGAGACCGTCCCGCTGCACGAGCCCGTTCCCGACGACGTCGACGCCCTGCACCCGGCCCGCGCGGTGCGGTGCCTGAACAAGTGGCTGAAAGACCGGGTGTGCATAGCGGATTCGGGAAACCACCGGTCCTTCGCGACGCACTATTGGACGACGCACATCGACGCCGGTTTCCACTCCAGCACCACCATGGGCGTCATGGGCTGGGCTTTCGGCGCGGCGATCGGTATTTCCTACGCCCGGGAAGAGGGCTGCCTCGTCATCACCGGTGACGGCTGCGCCCTGATGAACGGGATGGAGATCCAGACCGCCGTCCGGTACCGCAGGAACATCATTTTCGCGATCTTCGACAACTCGTCGTACGGCGCGACGTACATGAACAACAAAAACAATCTTCCGGAGCTGAGCGTTCTGCCGGCTCACGACTGGGTCAAGTTCGCCGAGTCCGTCGGCGCGGCGGGATTCCGCGTGCGGACGCTCGACGAACTGGACACCGTGGCCCAAAAGATCAAGGACGACGACGGGGTCTATGTGCTGCACATCATGGTCGACCGTGATGCCGGCACGCCCGCCCAGTCGTATCGGGAAAACCTGACGTCCTTCGCCAAGTCGAGAAGTGGGAGCGATGCTCAGTAGAACGTCCTCGGGCCCACCGGAAGCACGTCAGAACCACCCCTGGCACGGATCTGCGATGCGTGCTGCAACAACAATGAGGTAAGTAGCGGAGATGTCTGGTGCGAAGTTTACGAGCAACGAACTGCGCGTACTGTTCTTTGCGTTCTTCAGTGTCGTCATCGGGTTGATGGCGGTTGATTTCTTCAACCCCTCCCTCCCGCTGATCCAGAAGGACTTGTCGGTCAGTCAGGGCACCATCAAGAACCTCATCGTGCTCTACATGGTGGTGCTCGGACTGGCTCAGTTCTTCTACGGAAGTCTCTCTGACGCCAAGGGACGGAAGATAGCCCTGACGACGGGGCTCGGTGTCGCAGCAGTGGGGCTGTTCCTGGGGTACACCGCCCACAGCATCGTCGTACTGGACATCTCCCGCGTCCTCACGGCCCTGGGCACGGCCGCCTGTACCGTGATCTCCCGAGCGCTGATCGTCGACACCCTGCAGGAGCCCGGGAAGCTGCGGAAGGCCTTCTCGTACTTCTCGATGGCCAGTCAGTTGTCGCCCTCGCTGGCCCCGCTGGTCGGTAGCTTCATCGGTATCCGCTTCGGCTGGCACCTCCAGTTCCTGCTGTTCTCGGTGGCGATCGTCGCAGGTCTGATCATGATTGCGTTCCTGATGCCGGAAACCCACCCGGAATCGGCGCGCAGTCATGATCGGACGGGGAAGGTGCAGGCGTACACCTCGGTGCTGAAAAACGTCAACTTCACGTCGTACAGCATCGCCTCGGCGCTGATCTTCGCCTTCACCATCGCGTTCTACGCGACAACTCCTTTCGCTTTCCACGCGCTGGGGATCAGCCCGGTCGGCAACAGCCTGTTCTACATCCTGTACTCGGTGTCCATCATCTGCGGCTCGTTCTTCAACAGTTGGATCCGCTGGTCGCCGAAGAGCACCTATAGCGCGGGTCTCGCGGTCTATCTGGTGGTCTTCGCGGTCTCGGCGTTCTCGGGCCTGGACAGCAGTCTGGTGAAGATCGGTCTGTTCTCCGTCGCGCTCGGATTCACCTGCGGTGTGATGGCGCCGCTGACCCTGACCCTGAGCATGACGACGGTGGAAACGGCACGCGGCGCGGCCAGCGCGGTACAGGGCGCCATCAAGATGTTCTTCACCGGCGTGCTGCTGGTGGTGTTCGACAACGTGTACATCGCCGGATTCACCTCCATCGTGCTGATCTTCGTCGGGTTTGCGCTGGCGCTGCTTGTGCTCTTCGCACTCACCGCGGCCGCGAACCGAAAGGGCACGGATCGAAAGGAAACGGTCAGTGCATAAGAGAACTGCCCTGGTGCTGGGCGGGACTTCCGGTATCGGCCGGGGAATAGCGCAGTCCTTCGCCGCACACGGGGCGGAGGTGACGATCACCAGCCGCGATCCGGACCGAGCCGCTAGGACGGCGGAGAGCATCGGCGCCGCCGGCATACCGAGCGCCTCCGGTATCGGCCTCGACCTCTGCCATCCGGAGAAGGTCGCAGACACGCTCCTGAGGCACGGCAGGAGCTTCGACGTCGTCGTGCTCAACGGCCCGGGGTATCGGCCGGGGCGTATCTCCACCGCGACATCGGACGATTTCGCCAGCGCCTACGGCTCGATGTTCCTGTCGCTGCAACAGGTCGTCTCCGCGGTCGTCGACGGCATGAAGTCCCAGCAATGGGGCCGGCTGCTGTACGTCTCCTCAAGCTCGGTGATCGCCCCCATCGACGAACTCGCCGTCTCGTCGGTGATCCGTTCCGCCGTGAACTCCTACCTGAAGCTGCTGGCGAACGAGCTGGCGCCCGAGGGGATCACGGTCAACTCGATCATCCCCGGCCGTATCGACACCCCCCGGGTCAACGCGGTCGACGCGGCACGTGCGCGCGAGCGGGGCATCGAAGCCGACGAGGTCCGCAAGGGCGCGGAGAGCCGCATCCCGGTGGGCCGGTACGGCACCCCGGAGGACGTCGGGGAGCTCGCGGCCTTCCTGTGTTCGGGGCGGGCGGACTACCTCACCGGTTCGGCCTTCCGGTGCGACGGCGGGATGACCACCGCGCTGTGAGGCCGGGACGCCGAGGCGGGTCGACGAGCGGCCCCGCGTCTCCCTGACGGAGACCGGACCGCCTCGACCACGGACGCCCGACGGAGCCACCGGACCGGGCCGTGCCATCGGTACGGCCCGGTCCGGACGCACGCCCGCCGCCCCCGCGGACCGCGGGTACACAAACGAACAACCGCCCCCGACCGAAGGCCGAGAGCGGTTGTTCGTTGGCTGCCGCCCGAAGAACGGGCAACGTCTGCCGTCTGTGTCCGAGGGGGGACTTGAACCCCCACGCCCGATAAAGGGCACTAGCACCTCAAGCTAGCGCGTCTGCCATTCCGCCACCCGGACAAGGTGTCTGTCTTTCCGGCCCCTGGGCCGTTCCGACGAGGAAAACAATAGCAAACGTTCGGGGGTGGTCGATCACGCGTGCTCCGACCTGGACGCGGGCCTGTGACCAGGGCATGTCGGGAGTATTGCGGCCTTGGGTGGAGCGCGCACGAGGGGGAGGATGGCGGTGGACCCCGCCGCGGAGGCCCTCGGGTGCGCCGCGGCCCTGAACCATGAGGAGGCACTGTGAGCGAGCTGCGCGAGCGAACCATGGAAGGGTGCGGCCACCGCACATGCGGGGCCGGGCGAAACGAGGTTTCGGCATGAGCGAATCACAGTCGGCCCGGACGATCACCGGCGAGGACGAGGTCGTCGATCTGTGCCGCGATCTGATCAGGATCGACACCAGCAACTTCGGCGACCACTCGGGGCCGGGGGAGCGCGTCGCCGCCGAGTACGTCGCGGAGAAGCTCGCCGAGGTCGGCCTGGAGCCGAAGATCTTCGAGTCGCACAAGGGACGCGCCTCGACCGTCGCGCGGATCGAGGGCGAGGACCGCTCGCGGCCGGCCCTGCTGATCCACGGGCACACCGACGTGGTGCCGGCCAACGCCGACGACTGGACCCACCACCCGTTCTCCGGGGAGATCGCGGACGGGTGCGTCTGGGGCCGCGGCGCGGTCGACATGAAGGACATGGACGCGATGACGCTGGCCGTGGTGCGCGACCGGCTGCGCACCGGCCGCAAGCCCCCGCGGGACATCGTGCTGGCGTTCCTCGCGGACGAGGAGGCCGGCGGCACCTACGGCGCCCGCTACCTCGTCGACAACCACCCCGAGCTCTTCGAGGGCGTGACCGAGGCGATCAGTGAGGTCGGCGGCTTCTCGTTCACCGTCAACGAGAACCTGCGGCTGTACCTGATCGAGACGGCCCAGAAGGGCATGCACTGGATGAAGCTGACCGTGGCCGGTTCGGCCGGGCACGGTTCGATGATCCACCGGGACAACGCGATCACCGAACTCTCCGAGGCGGTCGGCCGGTTGGGCCGGTACGAGTTCCCGGTGCGGGTGACCAAGACGCTGCGGGCCTTCCTGGACGAGCTCGGGGATGCGCTGGGCACCGAGCTGGACCCGGAGAACATGGACGAGACGCTGGCCAAGCTGGGCGGCATCGCCAAGCTGATCGGCGCCTCGCTGCGGAACACCGCCAACCCCACGCAGCTGGGCGCCGGTTACAAGATCAATGTGATTCCGGGCGAGGCCACCGCGCATGTGGACGGCCGCTTCCTGCCGGGCTTCGAGGAGGAGTTCCTGGCGGACCTGGACCGGACCCTGGGGCCGCGGGTCCGGCGCGAGGACGTGCACGCGGACAAGGCGTTGGAGACCACCTTCGACGGCGCCCTGGTGGACGCCATGCAGTCGGCGCTCCAGGCCGAGGACCCGATCGCGCGGGCCGTGCCCTACATGCTCTCCGCGGGGACGGACGCCAAGTCCTTCGACGACCTCGGCATCCGCGGGTTCGGGTTCGCGCCGCTGAAGCTGCCGCCGGAGCTGGACTTCGCCGGGATGTTCCACGGCGTCGACGAGCGAGTGCCGGTGGACGGGCTGAAGTTCGGCGTGCGGGTGCTCGACCGGTTCATCGACCAGAGCTGACCGCTCCGCGTCGGCGCGCCCGTTGCGGGCCGTCGCCAAGGAATGCCGAGGTGCGCCGAATACCGGTGGTGAAACGGTTTTTCGGGGCAGTCGGCGGGCGCTTCGCGCATACCGGGAGAGCGAAGTCGACGTGAATTTCCTGCCGTTCTCGTCGACTTCGCTGGAAAGAGTGAATGTTGCGATGTGTTCGTAGCTTCAACGGCCCGGTTTCGTTGGGGTGATTGTGGTCCGCGGCTGGGACCGCATTGCCTACAAGGAGGATTCATGATCAAGAAGGTTGTCGCCGCTGCTGCGGTCGCCGGTGGTCTCGTCATGACCGGTGCCGGCCTGGCTGTTGCCGACTCCGGAGCCCAGGGTGCCGCGGTGCACTCCCCGGGTGTGGTCTCCGGCAACGTCATCCAGGTGCCGGTACACGTTCCGGTGAACGTCTGCGGCAACACCGTCTCCCTGATCGGTCTGCTGAACCCGGCCTTCGGCAACACCTGTGTGAACCGCTGACGTTATTGATGGTGTATTCGACCCACTAAGGGTCGGGCCCGGTATGGCTCCGGAACGTCCCTGTGGCATTCCGGAGCCTCTGGGTATTTTCGCGGGCGGGTGAACCTCCCCAAGAGACAGTCCGCGGAGCGTGACCTCACCTCCGTGGATTGCCATCCGCCGGCATTCCTGTAAGGCACAAGGCAGGGGAAGACTATGAGACAGGTCGCAAGAAAAGGCCTGATCACCGTGGCGGCCGCAGGCGGCGTGCTCGCCATGGCCACCGGTTACGCGCACGCGGACGCGACGGCCGCGGGCGGGGCGTCGCATTCGCCCGGCGTCGTGTCCGGCAACGCCGTCCAGGTCCCGGTCAACGTCCCGATCAACGCGTGCGGCAACACCGTCGACGTGGTCGGTCTGCTCAACCCGGCGTTCGGCAACAACTGCGCGAACGTCTCCGGTGGGCGGCACGGCCACGGTCACCACGGCGGTGACGGCCGTGGCCACGACCAGGGCGGCAACCACCGGCAGACGTCCGGTGGGCACGGCGGCGCGACGGCCGCGGGCGGGGCGTCGCATTCGCCCGGCGTCGGTTCCGGCAACGCCGTCCAGGCACCGATCGACGTCCCGGTCAACGCCTGTGGCAACAGCGTCGACGTGGTCGGCCTGCTGAACCCGGCGTTCGGCAACGATTGCGCCAATGTCTCGCCGACGAGCCCGGACTACCCGCACCGCCCCGGCCACCCGCGGGAGCAGGGCCACCACCCGGACCGCCCCGGCAATCCGCACGAGCCGCAGTCCGTCATGCCGAAGACCCCCGGCGTGCGGACCCAGACCGCAGGCGCACCGCACGCCCGGGTCGTGACCACGGCGCGGCACAGCGAGCGGCAGCAGCCGCAGCTCGCGCAGACCGGTGGCGGGGCGCTCGGCTTCGCGGTGCCGCTCAGCGCCGGGATGCTGGTGGGCGGCGCCGTCCTCTACCGGCGGGCGCGTACCGCTCGCAGGTGAGCGCCGGCGTTCGGTGACCGCATGACGGAGCGGGCCCCGTCCCTGACGGGGCCCGCTCTGCTGTCCTCACCTCCGCGCGGCGCTCACCACGTCGGGCGCGGCTGCCGGATGATCCGGCGGCGCAGCCGCACCCGGCGACTGCCGTCGGGATTGAGGCGGAGTCGGTCCAACTCCCAGTGCCCGTACTCGGCATGGTCGGTCAGCAGGCGTGTGGCGGCCTTGCGCGAGACGCCCCGCGGCACATACACATCGCAGAATTCGTATTCCGGCATCGCATCTATTGTGCGCGACCGGCCCCGGTACGGATAGCGTCTGCACTATGTCTGATGCTGCGCAGCCTTCCGCTGCCGAGGTACGTGCCGCCGCTGAGGCGGTCAAAGCCGCGCTGGACCGTCACCTCGACGCGGTCGAACGCCGCTCGGGGCCGGACGACCTGGCCGTCTACGCCGCGTTCGACGAACTCGCCGCGGCTGCTGAGGCCTATGACGAGCTGCTCTACGACACCCACGACGAGGTCACCCCCTTCGAGATCCCCGGGAACGACGGCCTACCGGCCTATGCCGGTCCCGAGGAGCCGAGCGCGCTGAGCGTGCTCATCCGGCGCGACTACACCGTCGCCAAGCCGCAGCGGCTGCTGCATCAGGCACAGCGCATCGCGGCCCTGGACCCGGACGCCGCCGATGACGCGGCGGGCCATGCCGACGACGCCGCCGCGGTGGTGGGCAGCAGCGTCTACGCCGCGCTCGGGGTGCTCTTCGGGGAGTACGAACCGGACGAGATCGCCTCCCGGCACAAGGAGTTCGGCCTGGAGGAGGGCGATTCCACGCTGTGGGTGGCCGCCGTCGACGAACCGGCCGAGCCGGGGGAGTGGCTGGCCGCGCCGTTCGACGAGGCCGATCCGCAGCGGGTGGTGTGCCGCTTCGACGTCAGCTCGGTCTTCGACGAGGAGCTCGACGACGGCGATGACGACGATCTGCTGGAGCCGGCCGACCGGAGTCGGTGAGGCACGGCGCGACGGGGCGGGCGGTGCGGTCAGCCCGCGGTGGTGTCCGCCGACTGCTCCTCGGCCTGGACGCGCAGCAGCGTCCGCAGCCGGGTGGTGCGTTCCTTCGCGGGGACCTCGGCGATCGCGCGGGGCAGCGCCTGGTCCACGCCCTGGACGATCGACAGATGGCGTTCGCCCCGGCCGAAGGCGGTGTAGGCCCAGGAGCGGGTCAGGCCGCCGGCGGCGTCGCCGGGGAGCACCACGACCGCGGCCGGCCAGCGCCGGCCGGCCGCCTGGTGGGCGGTGAGCGCCCAGCCGTGCCGCACCGCGCCGGAGCCGACCTGCTCGCGCGGGACGACCACGGCGGTGCCCTCGCAGTCCAGGCGCAGGCCCTCGGCGTCGGCACCCGTGACGGTGCCCGTGAGCGTACGGCCCGGCGCCGGGGAGTAGGCGATGCGGTCGCCCTGGTCGAAGCCGCCGAACCGGCCGGGGCCGGGGTTGAGCCGTTCCTTGAGCGCGGAGTTCAGTGCGCGGGTGCCGGCCGCGCCGCCGTGGCCGACCGTGATGACCTGCGTCTGGTCCGCGGGGATGCCCAGGGCCCTGGGCACCGAGTCGGCGACCAGCTGGACCGTGCGGTGCACCGCCTCGCCGGCGTCCCGCGCCGGGACGATCACCACCTCCTTGCCGGGCGCCTCGACCTGGCTCAGCTCGCCGATGCCGATGCCGGACACCAACTCGCCGATCGGCCCGAAGTCCGGGGTACGGGAGGCGACTTGGGGGCAGGTCCGGGCCTGGAGGAGGTCGGCGAAGAGCCGGCCGGGGCCCGCGGACCACAGGACGCCCGGGTCGCCGCTGAGCACCAGGCGCGTGCCGTCGGCCAGCGATTCGACGAGCAGGGCGGCGGTCTCCACGTCCAACTGCGGGGCGTCCAGGACGACGAGCAGATCGAGGGCGAGGGCGCCGTCGGCGTCCCGGCCCGGGCCCTCCTGGCCGGACAGCAGGCCGGCGACGGTCACCGCGGCCTCCGCGCCGGCGGGCTCCGGGGCGGCCTCGGCGAGGTGCGCGGCGAGCCGTCGGCGGCCGTCGGCGGTGTGGGCGGCGCCGACCGCCCGCAGCCCGAGGGCGCGGGCCGCGGCGACCAGCGCGGCGGGCTCGGCGCGGGCCGCCTCGCCGCCGGTGTGCGCCACCAGGCCGCTGTCCGCGACGGCCCGGATCAGCTCCGCGGCGGAGGGCGAGGGGGCGGCCGCCGCGGCGGCTTCCCAGGCGGCGGGGGAGGGCCGGGACGGTGCCGCTGCGCCGTCCTCCTCGGGCCGTTCGCCCTCCGGGCCGTCGGCCGCCTCGGCGTCCTGCGCCCGGCCGTCGTCGGTGCCGTCCGTCCCGTCGTCGTCCGCCGCGGCGCCGTCGTCGGTGCTCTGCGCCGCCTCGTCCACCGGGGGCTCGAAGGTGTTCAGCAGCCGGGCCAGGCCGTCGGCGACGCTCTCCTCGGCCATGGCGAGCCGGTCGAGGCCGAGCAGCACGCGGACCGGCTGCTCCTCGTCGTCGTCCGCGGTGCCGCGGGGGCGGCCCGGGGTCTCCAGCGCGTCCTGGAAGACCAGCACCGCGCCCTCGGCGATGGCGCTCTGGAGGGCCTCGTCCGGATCCGGCACGGCGCGCTGGGCGAGGGCGGCGCGGAGCGCGGACGGCTCCAGGACGGAGTGGCCGGCGAGTGCGGCCTGCTCCAGCAGCCAGCCGATCAGCGCCTGGGCGCGCCGCTCGTCGCCCGGCCCGCAGGCGGCGCCGAGCAGTGCGCGGGCGAAGTTGTCGGCCTGGTCGGGGCGGACGCCGGGCACCGCGAGCAGCTGCCAGGGGTCGTCGGCCAGCACCTGGGCGGCCTGCTGGCCGAGCGCCTCGGTGGCCCGCTCCGCCAGTGCCTCGGGGGCGCCGCCGGCGGCCAGCACCCGTCGGATGCCGTCGACGCCGGGGCCCGCGGCCACGGCGGGGTGGGCCGCGGGGACCGCGGGGGCGGCCGGGGCCTGCGGTGCGCCGGAGTCCGGCGCGGCCGGACGGGGCGGGGGGCCGGCGGGACGCGGCCCGGCCGCCTCGGGCGCCGGGGCCGGAGCCGCCGGCGCGGGCTGCGGGGCCCGACCGGGGCCGTCGGCGCCGCCTCGCGCCGGGCGGGCGGCTCCGGCCGAGCCGCCCCGCGGCGCCTCGGCGAAGAACGAGGCGGCGGAGCGCTCCCCGGTCTCCACGGCACGCACCGCCGCCGCCAGCGCCGCCACGGACGCGGCGGGTCCGGGCTGCGGTGCCTCGCCGGCCTCGCCGCCCGCCTGGCCACCGGGTGCGGCGGCCTCCTGCTCGGGCGGGTTGTCGCCGGCGCGGTCGGTACTCACAGCGTGCTCCAGTCGTGGTCGGGATAGTGGTGCACCGGAGCCGACACATCGTCCAGCGCCCGGCGGATCTCGTCAGGAAGACTAAGCGCCTCCACTGACAACGAGGCTCTGAGCTGCTGCGCTGTGCGGGCGCCGAGGATCGGGGCGGTGACGCCGGGGCGGTCGCGGACCCAGGAGAGCGCGACCTGGAGGGACGTGACGGCCAGCCCGTCGGCGGCGGTGGCGACCGCGTCGACGATCCGGCGCGCGGTCTCGTCCAAGTAGGGCGCCACGAAGGCCGCGAGGTGCTCCGAGGCGCCGCGGGAGTCGATCGGGGTGGCGCGGCGGTACTTGCCGGTGAGCACCCCGCGGCCCAACGGGGACGACGGGAGCAGGCCGAGCCCCAGGTCCCGGGCGGCGGGCAGCACCTCCCGCTCGACGCCGCGCTGGAGCAGGGAGTATTCCATCTGCGTGCTCGCCAGCCGGTTGCGCACTCCGGGGGCGGCCAGCTGCCAGGTGGCGGCCTTGGCGAGCTGCCAGCCGGAGAAGTTGGACAGGCCCACGTAGCGCGCCCGGCCGGTGGCCACCGCCTGGTCGAGCGCCTGGAGGGTCTCCTCCAGCGGCGTGCTCGGGTCGAAGGCGTGCAGCTGCCACAGGTCGACGTAGTCGGTGCCCAGGCGCGCCAGGGAGGCGTCGAGGGCGGCGAGCAGATGGCGGCGCGAGCCGTCGACCCGGCGGTCGGGCGCGAGCACGCTGCCGGCCTTGGTGGCGATCACCAGGTCCTGCCGCGGAACCAGCCCTTCCAGGAGGCGGCCGAGGAGGTACTCGGCGCCGCCGCCGGCGTAGATGTCGGCGGTGTCGACGAGCGTGCCGCCGGCCTCCCAGAAGGTCTTGAGCTGCTCGGCGGCGTCCTGCTCGCCGGTGTCGCGGGCCCAGTTCAAAGTGCCCAGCCCGAGGCGGGAGACGCGCAGGCCCGTGCGGCCGAGGTGCCTTTGCTCCATGCGCCAGACCCTACGCGCCACGCCCCGTGATCAGGGGACCTGTGGACAACGGCCGGGCCGCCGGCGGCGGGTGTGCGGACCGGCCCTTTGGTGACGGCCCCCGCACCCGCGCGCTAGAGTCCCCGGAACAGCGACGTTACTGATGGGTAAGGGGAGCGGCATGAGGCTTGGCATCAACCTCGGCTACTGGGGCGCCGGGATGGATTCCGACAATCTCGCGGTGGCGCAGGAGGCCGACCGCCTCGGTTACGCGGTCTGCTGGGCGGCCGAGGCGTACGGTTCCGACGCCCCCTCGGTGCTCTCCTGGGTGGCCGCGCAGACCGAGCGCATCGACGTCGGCTCGGCGATCTTCCAGATCCCGGCCCGTACGCCCGCGATGACCGCGATGACCGCGGCGACCCTGGACTCGCTCTCCGGCGGCCGCTTCCGGCTCGGCCTGGGCGTCTCCGGCCCGCAGGTCTCCGAGGGCTGGTACGGCGTGAAGTTCGACAAGCCGCTGGCCCGCACCCGGGAGTACGTGGAGATCGTCCGCAAGGCCATGTCCCGCGAGCGGCTCTCCTACGAGGGCGCGCACTGGACGCTGCCGCTGCCCGGCGGCCCCGGCAAGCCGCTGAAGCTCACCGTCCACCCGCAGCGCGAGCACATCCCGCTCTACATCGCCGCGATCGGCCCCAAGAACCTCAAGCAGACCGGCGAGATCGCCGACGGCGCGCTGCTGATCTTCCCCTCCGCCGACCACCTGGAGGACACCGCGATCTCCCACCTCCGGGAGGGCCGGGAGGCGGCCGGGAAGACCATGGAGGGCTTCGACGTCTGCCCCACCCTCCCGCTGGCCGTCGGCGAGGACAAGGACGTCAGCGCGCTCGCCGACCAGTTCCGCCCGTACACCGCGCTGTACGTCGGAGGCATGGGCAGCCGCAAGCAGAACTTCTACAACCAGCTCGCGCAGCGGATGGGGTACGAGAAGGAGGCCGCCGAGATCCAGGACAAGTACCTGTCCGGGGACAAGGCCGGCGCCGCCGCCGCGATCCCCGAGCGGCTGATCGACCAGACCACGCTGCTGGGTTCGGTCGACCGGATCGCCGAGCGGATGCAGGCGTACGCGGCGGCCGGGGTGACCACCCTGACGCTGGCGCCGGCCGGCTTCACCCTGGAGGAGCGGGTGGCCTCGCTGCGCGCGGGCACCGAGGCGCTGGAGCGCGCCGGACTGGCATAGCCGGTCGGTCCCGCGGGACGCGAAAGCCCGGCGCCGCGGCGCCGGGCTGAAGGGGGCTTGCGGCCGTGGTGGGGGCTCGGGGGTCTTCCCCGCCACGGCCGTCACGGAACTCAACGCCTCAGGGGCGGGCGGGTTACGGGGCCCGTCCCGGCAGGATCAGGCGAACGGTCCCGGTGGGCGCCGCCCCCGGTTGCCGGCGGCGGAACACCGGAATTGACTTGCCCGGCACGGGCCCGTCCGTTCGGAGGTGACGCTGATGTTCTCGGTCAGGAGCCTGTTCCAGGAGATCGTCGAGGACGACGACGCCTACCGCCTCTTCTGCTCCATCGCGGCCGGCGGAGAGGCCCAGGGCGGCTGGGAGAACGGACGGATCGCCGCACTGCTTCCGGAGTCCCAGCGGGAGTTGGCGCCCAAGGTCGCCCGGCACGGCGCCGACGAGGACAAGCACGGCCGCATCTTCCACGCCCTGCTCCGCAGGCGCGGTCTGACGCCCGTCGAGGTCCCCGCGGCCACCGACTACACCATGCTGCTGGAGCGGCGGGGCATCGGCCTGTCCCACGACCGGCTCCGCCGCGACGAGCCGCTCGGCGAACGGGACGTCCTCACCTACCTCGCGCACAGCCGGGTCACCGAGCAGCGCGCGGCGGAGCAGATGCTGCTGCTGCGCGGGTACTTCGGCGACCACCCCGAGGTGGGCAGGGCGGTCCGGATGATCTGCCACGACGAGGAGAACCACCTCGCGTACTGCCACGAGGAGCTGCTGCGGCTGGCCCGGGTGGGCCACGGGCGGACCATCCAGCGGATCCTGCGGGAGTGCGCGCTGGCCGAGATCGCCGTCCACCGGGACGTCAGCCTGGCCGTGATGGCGCACATGGGCCGCATCCTGGCGTGGCCGGCGGCCAGGTCCGTACTGCTCAGGGCCGGGATCCTGGCGTTCTACGGCTACGAGCGGCTGCTCGGCTGGCGGCGGATGGTCAGCCTCCGGATGCCTGAGCGGCGGAACGCGCTGGGCGGACCCGCCGCCTCCGCGCCGGAGTTCGTCTGAGCGTCCGCAGGGCGCGGCCCCTCACAGCCGGCCGCGGCGCTTGAACAAGCCGGTACAGCGACACCTCGATGACGGCCATCGCCGCCAGGACCGCCGGGTAGCCCAGCGACCACTTCAGCTCCGGCATGCGGGCGAAGTTCATGCCGTAGACGCCCGCGATCAGGGTCGGCACCGCGGCCGGCGCCGCCCACGCCGAGATCTTGCGCATGTCGTCGTTCTGCTGGACCCCCATCTGCGCCAGATGGGCGGCCAGGATGTCCGACAGCAGCCGGTCCATGCCCTCCACCTGCTCGTTGGCGCGCGTCAGGTGGTCGCCGACGTCCCGGAAGAACGGCCGGGCCTGGTCGTGCACGAACGGCACGCCGGGCCCTGGAGGCGCGTCATGGGATCGGTCAACGGGGCGGTGGCGCGCCGGAATTCGAGGATCTCCCGCTGGAACGCATAGATCCGGGCGGCGGTGTGGCGGGTCTCCCGGCCCACCGGGGCGAACGCCTCGGCCTCCAACTCCTCCAGATCTCCCTGGAGTTCGGCGGCGAGCTCGATGTAGTGGTCCGCCACCGCGTCGCCGACCGCGTACAGCACCGCACCCGGGCCGTGCCGCAGGATCTCCGGGTGCTGCTCCAGCCGCCGCCGGACCACCGCCAGCGGGCTGGCCGTCCCGTGCCGGACGGTGACCACGAACGCGTCGCCGACGAAGACCATCAGCTCCGAGGCGGTCACGGTGTCGGCCGCCACGTCGTAGGTGATCGGCTTGAGCACCATGAACAGCGAGTCGTCGTAGACCTCCAGCTTGGGCCGCTGGTGCGCCTTGAGGGCGTCCTCGGCGGCCAGCGGGTGCAGTCCGAACTCGCCGCTGACCCGGTCGAACTCGCCCTCGGTGGGCTCGTGCAGGCCCAGCCACAGGAAGGAGCGGCCCTCCGCCCGCGCCGCGTCCAGCGCGTGGGAGAAGTCCGTCGCGCACTCCTTGCGGCGGCCCTCGCGGTAGAGGGCGCAGTCCACGATCACACCTGGCGTTCTCGCCCGGGGCACAGGTCCCTGCCAGGGAAGCGGCCGGGGCCGGCCCCCCTCGTCCCGTCGGCTGGCCGGAGGGCGGGCCGGACGGCGGACGGGAGCTTGACGGCAGGGCCTAGGGTGGCAGTCATGCCCACGCTGATCCTGGTGCGGCACGGCCGCTCCACCGCCAACACCGCCGGGGTGCTCTCCGGCCGGACCCCCGGCGTCGCCCTCGACGAGCGGGGTGCCGCCCAGGCCGCGGCGCTGCCCGCCCGGCTCGCGGGGATCCCGCTGGCCGCGGCCGTCGCCAGTCCGTTGCAGCGCTGCCAGGAGACCCTGCGGCCGCTGCTGGACGCCCGCCCCGCGCTGAGCCTTGCGACCGAGGAGCGGATCACCGAGTGCGACTACGGCGACTGGACGGGCCGCAAGCTCGCCGAACTGGCCGACGAACCGCTGATGGAGGTCGTCCAGCAGCACCCTTCCGCGGCCGTCTTCCCCGGCGGCGAGTCGCTGCGCGCGATGCAGGCCCGCGCGGTGGCCGCGGTCCGCGACTGGAACGCCCGGGTCGAGGAGACCGCCGGCGCCGAGGCGGCCTATGTCATGTGCGCGCACGGTGACATCATCAAGTCCCTGGTCGCCGACGCGCTCGGCCTGCATCTCGACCTCTTCCAGCGGATCTCCGTGGAGCCGTGCTCGCTGACCGTGATCCGCTACACCCGGCTGCGTCCCTACCTTGTACGGCTCGGCGACACCGGTGACCTCGCCTCGCTGGTGCCCCGCGAGGACGGCGGCGGGGCGGGGGCCGAGCGGGACGCGGCCGTCGGAGGCGGTGCGGGCGCAGCGTGATCAGCAGGCGCAGTAGGGTGGTGCGACGGCGCTGCCCGCGACGCCCCTGTGATCCGCGCAGTGACCTTGAGGACGCAGCGACCGCACTGACCCAAGCAGTCGAGACAATCGGAGCAGGACGTTGTCCCGTCAGGTGTTCTTCTACGACCTACCCGACCGCTTCGTGGCCGGTACGGTCGGGCTGCCTGGCCGCCGTAGCTTCTTCCTCCAGGCCACCGCGGGCGGCCGCACCACCAGCGTCGCCCTGGAGAAGACCCAGGTGGCGGCGCTCGCCGAGCGGATCGACGAGCTGCTGGACGAGGTGGTCCGGCGCAGCGGCGGCAGCGCCCCGGTGCCCGCCGTCTCCCCGGCCGAGATGGCCGACACCGCGCCGCTCCAGGCGCCGGTGGAGGAGGAGTTCCGGGTCGGCACCATGGCGCTGGCCTGGGACGGCGAGGACGAGCGGATGATCGTCGAGGCCCAGGCGCTGGTCGAGCTGGAGGCCGACAGCGACGAGGACCTCGCCGACGCCGAGGAGCGGCTGCTCCAGGACGACGAGAACGGCCCGCCGATGCTCCGGGTGCGGCTGACCGGCACCATGGCCCGGGCGTTCGCCAAGCGGGCGCTGGACGTGGTCAACGCCGGCCGCCCGCCGTGCCCGCTGTGCAGCCTGCCGCTCGACCCGGAGGGACACGTATGCCCGCGTCAGAACGGATACCGGCGGGACGCCTGAGCCCGATGGAGCCCACCGTCGAACCGCTGCCCGGCCCCGCGGAGCCGGCGGAGCCGCCGGCGCCCGCCCGCGAGCCCGTCGGGAGTCTGGCCCCGGCGCTGCTCGCCGAGGGCGAGCTGACCGTCCGCGGCCAGATCCAGGACGCCTCCAACGCCGTCCTCTACTGCACCGTCGAACGCGACGGGCGCAGTGCCGCCTGCGTCTACAAGCCGGTCCGCGGCGAGCGCCCGCTGTGGGACTTCCCCGACGGCACGCTCGCCCAGCGCGAGGTCGCCGCCTACGAGGTCTCCCGTGCGTGTGGCTGGGACCTGATCCCGACCACGGTGCTGCGGGACGGCCCGTACGGCACCGGCATGGTCCAGGAGTGGATAGCGCCGCCCGGCGACGGCGACGAGGTGCCCGAACTGCTGGCGCTGGTCGCCGAGGACGAGCCGGCGCCGGGCTGGAAGGCGGTCGGCCGCGCGGACATCGGCGCGGGCCGCACCGCGCTGCTGGTGCACGCCGACCACCCCCGGCTGCGGCGGCTGGCCGTCCTGGACGCGGTGATCAACAACGGTGACCGCAAGGGCGGGCACCTGCTGCCCGGGGCCGGCGGGGAGTTCTTCGCGATCGACCACGGTGTGACCTTCAACTCGGCCGACAAGCTCCGCACGCTGCTGTGGGGCTGGGCCGGGGAGCCGCTGACCGACGAGGCCGTGGCGGTGCTGCGGGGGCTGGCGGCAGGGCTGGCAAAGACCGCGCCGCTCGCCGCCCGGATGGCCGAACTGATCACGGACACCGAGCTCACGGCGTTGCGGGCGCGGGTCGAGGAGCTGCTGCGCAGCGGTCGGCACCCGGAGCCGAGCGGGGAGTGGCCGGCGATCCCCTGGCCGCCGGTCTGATCCGGGGCGCCGGCGGCCGCTCAACCACCGCTGCGCCTCCGGCACATCCGGCGGTGAAGCGCAAGACCGCCTTTCCGGCCAGAGAGGCCCTCCGGTTCGTATACGGAACATCCGTCCGGTTACGCTCAAGGCATGCATGCATGGCCCGCTTCTGAGGTCCCCGCCCTGCCCGGTCAGGGCCGCGACCTGAGGATCCACGACACCGCGACCGGTGGACGGGTGACCCTCGATCCCGGTCCCGTCGCCCGCCTCTATGTCTGCGGCATCACGCCGTACGACGCCACCCACATGGGACACGCGGCGACCTACAACGCGTTCGACCTCGTCCAGCGCGTGTGGCTCGACACGAAGCGTCAGGTGCACTACGTGCAGAACGTCACCGACGTCGACGACCCGCTGCTGGAGCGGGCGGTGGCGACCGGTGTCGACTGGACCGCGCTCGCCGAGCGCGAGACCGTCCTCTTCCGCGAGGACATGACGGCGCTGCGGATGCTGCCGCCGCGCCACTACATAGGCGCCGTCGAGGCGATACCCCGCATCGTCCCGCTGGTGGAGCGACTGCGCGAGGCCGGCGCCGCCTACGAGCTGGACGGCGACATCTACTTCTCGGTCGCCTCCGACGCCCACTTCGGCGAGGTCTCCGGCCTGGACGCCGAGACCATGCGGCTGCTGTCCGCGGAGCGCGGCGGCGACCCGGAGCGCGAGGGCAAGAAGAACCCGCTCGACCCGATGCTGTGGATGGCCGCCCGCGACGGCGAGCCGAGCTGGGACGGCGGCTCGCTGGGCCGTGGCCGGCCCGGCTGGCACATCGAGTGCGTCGCCATCGCCCTGGAGCACCTGGGCATGGGCTTCGACGTCCAGGGCGGCGGCTCCGACCTCGCCTTCCCGCACCACGAGATGGGCGCCTCGCACGCCCAGGCGCTGACCGGTGAACACCCCTTCGCCAAGGCGTATGTGCACGCCGGCATGGTCGCCCTGAACGGCGAGAAGATGTCGAAGTCCAAGGGCAACCTGGTCTTCGTCTCCGCGCTGCGGCGGGACGGCGTCGATCCGGCCGCGATCCGGCTGGCGCTCCTGGCCCACCACTACCGCAGTGACTGGGAGTGGACCGAGGCGGTGCTGGAGGAGGCCCAGGCGCGGCTGGCCCGCTGGCGGGCCGCGGTCGCCCGCCCGGACGGTCTGCCGGCCGAGGCGCTGCTGGCGGAGATCCGCACCGCGCTCGCCGACGACCTCGACGCCCCGGCCGCGCTGGCCGCGGTGGACCGCTGGGCCGCGGCCCAGCAGGCCGACGGCGGCACGGACGAGAGCGCTCCCGGGCTCGTCTCGCGCGCGGTGGACGCGCTGCTGGGCGTGGCGCTGTAAGCGACGTACAGGACGAAGGGGCGCCCCCGCCGGATGGCGGGGGCGCCCCTTTCGTCGTTGCGGACCACCGGGGCCGGATGCGTCCGGCCCGTCAGCGCTCGCTGCCGGTGTCCTCCGGACCGTCGCCGTCGCCGCTGCCCTCGGTGCGGCCGCGGTCCGCGGTGTCGCCCGGCTTGCCGGGGCCCTCGCCGGCCTCCGGGCCGCCGGACTCCTCCGGCGGCCGTGGCTCGCGCGGCTCCTTGGGCGTGGTGCGGGGGAGCCGGGGGCGGCCGCCCGCGGTGTCGCGCCGGTACGAGCCGTCCCGGCCGTCGGCGACGCCGCCCTCGGTCGCCGTCCCGGGGCCGGCCTGCGGATCGCGGCGGCGCAGATACCGCTCGAACTCGCGGGCGATGGCCTCGCCGGACGCCTCCGGCAGTTCGGCGGTGTCCCGGGCCTCCTCCAGCGACTGGACGTACTCGGCCACCTCGCTGTCCTCCGCGGCGAGTTGGTCCACGCCCAGCTGCCAGGCGCGGGCGTCCTCGGTCAGCTCGCCGAGCGGGATCCGCAGGTCGAGCAGGTCCTCCAGGCGGTTGAGGAGAGCCAGGGTGGCCTTGGGGTTGGGCGGCTGGGAGACGTAGTGCGGCACCGCGGCCCACAGGCTGACCGCCGGGACGCCGGCGTGGGTGCACGCCTCCTGGAGGATGCCGACGATGCCCGTGGGGCCTTCGTAGCGGGACTCCTCCAGGTCCAGCCGGCGGGCCAGGTCGGCGTCGGAGCTGACGCCGCTGACCGGGACCGGCCGGGTGTGCGGGGTGTCGCCCAGCAGCGAGCCCAGCACCACCACCATCTCCACGCCCAACTCATGGGCGAAGCCGAGGAGTTCGTTGCAGAACGAGCGCCAGCGCATACTCGGCTCGATACCGCGGACCAGGACCAGGTCGCGGGGGTTCCCCTTGCCGTCCGCGTCGCTGATCCGGACGACGGAGAGCCGGGTCGTGGGCCAGGTGATCTTGCGGACGCCGTTCTCCATGAAGATCGTCGGCCGGTTCACCTGGAAGTCGTAGTAGTCCTCGGCGTCGAGCGCGGCGAAGACCTCGCCCTTCCACTCGCGGTCCAGGTGGGCGACCGCGGCGGAGGCGGCGTCGCCGGCGTCGTTCCAGCCCTCGAACGCGGCCACCATGACCGGATCGATCAGCTCGGGCACGCCCTCCAGCTCGATCACCCAGCCCCTCCTTCCGGCCGGTCGGGCGCGTGGGCCGCCGGCTGCCGTTTTCGTTGTGTGCGGTCCCCAGCCTACGGCGTCAGCGGCGCCGTTCCGCAGTCCCTTTACGAGCAGGTGTACGGGACGGCCTGCCGGGCCCGGGCGCGGACTCCGCGTCCGGATTCCGCCAGCACCGTCAGCCGCCGTGCCGGAGGATCGAGCCGTACCGCGGAGGAAGCACGCAGAGGTGCCGAAAGCACCTCGTAGCTCCTCAACTCGGTGCTTTTTTCTCGACTGTTGAGGTGAGACACGGTGATGACGATGACGACGGCCATGGCATCCGCGGCCCGCCCGCTGGCCGGCAGGGCGGCCCTGGTGACCGGCGGCAGCCGGGGGATCGGTGCGGCGATCGCGCTGCGTCTGGCGGCCGATGGCGCGGCGGTGGCGCTGACCTACCGGCACCGGGAGGACCTGGCCGCCGGGGTCGTCCGGGAGATCGAGGAGGCCGGCGGGCGGGCCTGCGCGCTCCGGGCCGACGGTGCGGACCCGGAGGCGGTGCGGGCCTCGGTCGCCGCCGCGGCCGACCGGTGGGGGCGGCTGGACATCCTGGTCAACAACGCGGGTGCGGGCGTCATAGGCCCCTTCGAGGGGCTCGCGCTCGACGAGGTGGACCGGGTGCTGGCCACCAACGTCCGGGGCCCGTTCCTGGCTGCGCAGGCCGCGGCCGCCCACCTCGCCGAGGGCGGCCGGATCATCTCGATCGGCAGCTGCATGGCCGAGCGGGTGGCCTTCCCCGGCGGCTCCCTCTACGCCACCAGCAAGGCCGCGCTCACCGGCCTGACCAAGGCGCTGGCCCGGGAACTCGGGCCGCGCGGCATCACGGTCAACCTCGTCCACCCCGGTCCCATCGACACCGACATGAACCCGGCGGACGGCGAGAGCGCGGAATTCCAGGCCGGGTTGACCTCGCTCGGCGCCTACGGGCGGCCGGCGGACGTGGCGGCGACGGTGGCCCACCTGGCGGGCGAGGGCGGCCGGTACATCACCGGTGCCGCGCTCGCGGTGGACGGCGGATTCGCGGCCTGAACCCCGCCAACGCGGGCGCACCGCACGGTCGTTGCGGGTGTCGCCCACCGTCCGCGGGAGCCGCAGACGGCCGCGGATACGGCACTGGGGCGGCCCGTAGGCCGCCCCAGCACCGTTGTCCTGTCGGTCGACTGACCGGATGTCAGCCCTTGAGCATCTTCTCGACGCGGGCCCGCACGTCCTCGTTGTCCAGGCCGCGGATGGTCAGCGTGGTCCGGCGGCGCAGCACGTCGTCGGCGGTCTCCGCCCACTCGTGGTCCCGGGCGTAGGCGACCTGCGCCCAGATCTCCGGGGCGTCGGGGTGGATCCGCTCGGCCAGCGCCGGGTCCTCGTTCGCCAGGCGGGCGATGTCGAAGGAGAGCGAGCCGTAGTGCGTGGCGAGGTGGCGCGCGGTGTCGGCGGCCATCTGCGGGCCGGGGGTGCCGCCGTCCACCAGCAGCCGGTGGGCGACCGCGTGGGGGTTGGCGATACCGGGCAGCGGGAGCTTCTTCGGCAGCCGCGCCATCGGCTCCATGTCCTCGGCCAGCGGGTGGCCGGGCAGCGCGGCGAGCTTGTTCATCACCGTGCGGCCGATGTGCCGGAAGGTGGTCCACTTGCCGCCGGCGACCGACAGCATCCCGCCGCTGCCCTCGGTGACCACCGTCTCGCGCTTGGCCTTGGAGGTGTCGCCGGGGCCGCCGGGCAGCACCCGCAGACCGGCGAACGCGTAGGTGATCAGGTCACGGGAGAGCTGCTGGTCGCGGACGGAGAAGGCGGCCTCGTCCAGGATCTGGGCGGTGTCCTTCTCGGTGACCGCGACGTCCGCCGGGTCGCCCTCGTACTCCTCGTCGGTGGTACCGAGCAGCAGCATGTCCTCCCAGGGGAGGGCGAAGGTGATGCGGTACTTGTCGATCGGGGTGGCCAGCGCGGCCTTCCAGGGGGAGGTGCGCTTGAGGACCAGGTGGGCGCCCTTGGAGAGGCGGATGGAGGGGGCCGCGTTGGGGTCCTCCATCTTGCGCAGGTGGTCGACCCAGGGGCCGGTGGCGTTGAGGACCAGGCGGGCGTCGACGCCGAACTCAGCTCCGTCCAGGCGGTCCTTGAGCTCCGCGCCGGTGACCCGGCCCTGGGTGGAGCGCAGGCCGGTGACCTCGGAGTGGTTGAGGACCGTGGCGCCGGCGGCGACCGCCGCGCGGACGGTCATCAGCGCCATCCGGGAGTCGTTCATCTGGTCGTCGCCGTACACGGCCACGGCCTTGAGGTTCTCCGTGCGCAGTTCCGGGACGTCGCGCTGGGCCTTGGCCGGGCTTATGACGTGGCCGACGCCGTCGCCGAACGCGGAGAGCGCGGAGTAGGCGAAGACGCCCGCGCCGAGCTTGGCCGCGCCGTGCGGGCCGCCCTTGTAGACCGGCAGGTAGAAGGTGAGCGGGTTGGCCAGGTGCGGGGCCACCTCACGGGAGACCGCGCGCCGCTCGAAGTGGTTCTCCGCCACCAGCTTGACCGCACCGGTCTGCAGGTAGCGCAGACCGCCGTGCAGCAGCTTGGAGGAGGCGGAGGAGGTGGCGCCGGCGAAGTCGCCGGCGTCCACCAGGGCAACCCGCAGTCCGGCCTGCGCGGCGTGCCAGGCGGTGGAGATGCCCAGGATGCCGCCGCCGATCACCAGGAGGTCGTACGTCGCCTTGGACAGCTGCTCCCGGGTTTCGGCGCGGCTCGGCAGGGAACCGGCGGCCGGGTGCGTCCCGAGGGCCGGGACGCTCTGCAGGGTGCTCATGATGTGCTCCTCGTCAGCTCTCGTCGTCGATCCAGCCCATGGTCCGCTCGACGGCCTTGAGCCAGTTCTTGTACTCGCGGTCACGGGTGGCCGCTTCCATGCGGGGGGTCCATTCGGCGGCCCGGCGCCAGTTGGCGCGCAGTTCGTCGGTGCTGGACCAGAAGCCGACGGCCAGTCCGGCCGCGTAGGCAGCGCCGAGGCAGGTCGTCTCGGCGACCATCGGACGCACCACAGGGGCGTCCAGGAAGTCCGAGATGGTCTGCATCAGCAGGTTGTTGGAGGTCATGCCGCCGTCGACCTTGAGTGCGGTCAGGTCGACGCCGGAGTCCTTGGTCATGGCGTCGGTGATCTCGCGGGTCTGCCAGGCAGTGGCCTCGAGAACGGCGCGGGCGATGTGCGCCTTGGTGACGTAGCGGGTCAGGCCCGCGATGACACCGCGCGCGTCGGAGCGCCAGTACGGGGCGAACAGGCCGGAGAAGGCCGGCACGAAGTACGCGCCGCCGTTGTCCTCGACGGTGCTGGCCAGCGTCTCGATCTCGGCCGCGCTGTTGATGAGCCCCATCTGGTCGCGCATCCACTGGACGAGCGAGCCGGTGACGGCGATGGAGCCTTCCAGGGCGTAGACCGGCTGTGCGTCGCCGATCTGGTAACCGACCGTGGTCAGCAGCCCGTTGTAGGAGTTGACCGGCTGGTGACCGGTGTTCATCAGCATGAACGTGCCGGTGCCGTACGTGGACTTGGCCTCGCCCTGCTCGAAGCAGGTCTGGCCGAAGAGCGCGGCCTGCTGGTCGCCGAGCGCGGAGGCGACCGGGACGCCCGCGAGCACACCGGAGGCGGTGGTGCCGTAGATCTCGGCGGAGGACCGGATCTCGGGCAGCAGGGCGGCCGGGATGCCCATGGACTCCAGGATGCGCTCGTCCCACTGGAGGGTGTGCAGGTTCATCAGCAGGGTGCGCGAGGCGTTGGTGACGTCGGTGACGTGCTTGCCGCCGTTGACACCACCGGTGAGGTTCCAGATGACCCAGGAGTCCATGGTGCCGAAGAGGATCTCGCCGCGCTCGGCGCGCTCGCGCAGGCCCTCGACGTTGTCCAGCAGCCAGCGGACCTTCGGGCCGGCGAAGTACGAGGCCAGCGGCAGACCGGTCTCCCGGCGGAAGCGGTCCTGGCCGACGTTGCGGCCCAGCTCCTTGCAGAGCCCGTCGGTGCGGGTGTCCTGCCAGACGATGGCGTTGTGGACCGGCTCACCGGTGTTCTTGTCCCAGAGGAGAGTGGTCTCGCGCTGGTTGGTGATGCCGATCGCCTTGACGTCGGCCGAGGTGAAGCCGGGGTTGCTCTGGGCGGCCTTCTCGATGGCGCCCTCGACGACCTGCTGGACGTTGGCCCAGATTTCGACCGCGTTGTGTTCGACCCAGCCCGGCTTGGGGAAGATCTGCTCGTGTTCCTTCTGGTCGACCGAGACGATCCGGCCGTCCCGGTCGAAGACGATGCAGCGGCTGGACGTGGTGCCCTGGTCGATGGCCGCGATGAAGGGGCCGTGGCCGTGGGAGGGCGTACGGGGGGTGTCGCTCATGGAGTGCTCCAAGTTTTCGGTGCGGGCGGGGGCGGGGTGGCCGGGTGGCTCAGGCGAACGCCAACTGGTAGATACCCCCGGCGAGGGCTCCGCCGATCAGCGGGCCGACGACCGGGATCCAGGCGTAGCCCCAGTCGGAACCACCCTTGTTCGGCAGCGGCAGCAGCGCGTGCACGATGCGCGGCCCGAGGTCGCGGACGGGGTTGATCGCGTATCCGGTCGGGCCGCCGAGCGAGAGGCCGATGCCGGTGACGACCAGCGCGACCAGCAGCGTGCCGATCACACCCACGCCCTTGCCGTTGTCGCTCAGCCCGAGGGTGAGGATCGCCAGCACGAGCACGATGGTGGCGATGATCTCGGTCACGAGGTTCTGCACCACGTTCCGGATCTCCGGGCCGGTGGAGAAGATGCCCAGCACGGGGCCGGCCTTGGGAGCGGCGGCCGGGTCGACCATGCCCTCCTCGCCGTTGTGGCCGGCCAGCACCTCCGGGTCGGTCAGATGCGCCCGGAACTGCCCGTAGTACGTGAGCCACACCAGGACCGCGCCGATCATGGCACCGAGGAACTCGCCGGCGAAGTACACCGGCACCTGGTTCCACTCGATGCCGCCCTTGATCGCCAGACCGATGGTCACGGCGGGGTTGAGATGCGCGCCGGACTTGGCGGCGATGTAGGCACCCGTCAGGACGGCGAAGCCCCACCCGAAGGCGATGGCGACCCATCCGGCGTTGAACGCCTTGGAGCGCTTGAAGGTGACGGCGGCACACACGCCACCGCCCATCAAGATCAGAACAGCGGTACCGATGGTCTCGCTGATGAAGATGTCGGAGCTGGACACCCGCGACTCCTTTGTCCTTCGTCCAGGGGAAGGCGAACCCCGGGTCCCTCCGGTGGTCCGCACCCTCCGAGAGGGCGTTGGTCGGCCCGCGGCACACCACACCCTAACGCGTATTGCCGTTAGGTGTTCGGCAATGCCGACCGACGAACGGCAGTTTTATTTACCTCCAAGACCTCGTCAAGGGTTCTATGGCGAAAAACTTAGGTGAACACTTGGAGCGAAAGGGGTCAAAACCGCCCTGCGCCCAGGTCACGAGAGACCGCACGTGCGCAATCCCTCACAGCAGCGACGATTTCCGGCCGCAGCTCGCCGTCTCGGCAGACCCGTTCCACGGCCCCTGTGACCCCCACCGCGCCCACCGGCATCCGGCGCCGGTCGTGGATCGGAGCTGCGATCGAGGCCACGCCCTCCCAGGTCTCCTCCACGTCCGCGGCCCAGCCGCGGGCCCGGGTGAGATCCAGCACGGCCTCGAAGTCGGCCAGAGTGGTCGTGGTCCGCGCGGTGAACGCCTTCCGCTCGGCCTCCACGGCCTCGCTGTGCGCCACCGGGTCGTACGCCGACAGCACCTTGCCCAGCGCGGTGCTGTGCAGCGGGTGCATCGCGCCGACCTCCAGCACCTGCCGGCTGTCGTCGGGGCGGAAGACGTGGTGCACGATCAGTACGCCCTGCTGGTGCAGCACGCCCAGGTAGACGCTCTCCCCGCTGGAGCGGGCCAGGTCGTCGGTCCACACCAGGGCGCGGGCCCGCAGCTCGTGGACGTCCAGGTAGCTGTTGCCCAGGCGCAGGAGTTCGGCGCCGAGCTGGTAGCGGCCCGAGGCCTGGTCCTGCTCCACGAAGCCCTCCTGCTGGAGCGTGCGCAGGATCCCGTGGGCGGTTCCCTTGGCCAGTCCCAAGGAGGAGGAGATGTCGGACAGGCTCAGTCGCCGCTCTCCCCCCGCGAGCAGCCGCAGCATTGCGGCAGCTCGCTCCAGCGACTGGATGGTGCGTGCCATCGGGCGACCTCCGAAGTATCTGGTTCGACAATGCTGAACGATATCGGCCCATGCCGACCAAGGGGAGAGGTACGGGCCAACGACGATCATGGATATCGGACGCGGCCGAGCGGCGGTCCGACTGTCCATGGCGTGGAATGGAGAACACCTGTCCCGGCCCGGAAGCTACGCTGGCCGGGTGCGCCCTCTGCAGGAGGGTGCAAAGCCGACAGCCGTCGCAACCACGGGAGCACCTCCATGGCTTCGAACATGCCATCGTCCACCAGCCCGTCCCGCGTCACCTCGTTCCGCGAGGCGCTCGCCACCCGCGTCGTGGTCGCCGACGGCGCCATGGGCACGATGCTGCAGGCGCAGGACCCGACGATGGAGGACTTCCAGCAGCTGGAGGGCTGCAACGAGATCCTCAACCTCACCCGCCCCGACATCGTGCGCTCGGTGCACGAGGAGTACTTCGCGGTGGGCGTGGACTGCGTGGAGACCAACACCTTCGGCGCCAACTTCGCGGCCCTGGCCGAGTACGACATCGCCGACCGCGTCCATGAGTTGTCGGAGGCGGGCGCGCGGATCGCCCGCGAGGTCGCCGACGAGTTCACCGCCGAAACCGGCCGGCAGCGCTACGTCCTGGGTTCCATGGGCCCGGGCACCAAGCTCCCCACCCTCGGCCACGTCGCCTACGCCACGCTGCGCGACGCCTACCAGAGCAACGCCGAGGGCATGATCGCCGGCGGCGCGGACGCCCTGCTGGTGGAGACCACCCAGGACCTGCTCCAGACCAAGGCCGCCGTGCTGGGCGCCCGCCGCGCCCTGGCGGCCACCGGCACCGACCTCCCGGTCATCTGCTCGGTCACCGTCGAGACCACCGGCACGATGCTGCTGGGCTCGGAGATCGGGGCGGCACTGACCGCGCTGGAGCCGCTGGGCATCGACATGATCGGTCTGAACTGCGCCACCGGCCCGGCCGAGATGAGCGAGCACCTGCGCTATCTGGCCCGCCACTCCCGCATCCCGCTGTCCTGTATGCCCAACGCCGGCCTGCCGGTGCTGGGCAAGGACGGCGCCCACTACCCGCTGAGCGCCGCCGAGTTGGCCGACGCCCAGGAGACCTTCGTCGCCGAGTACGGGCTGTCGCTGGTCGGCGGCTGCTGCGGCACCACCCCCGAGCACCTGCGGCAGGTCGTGGAGCGGGTGCGCGGGGTGGCCCCGTCGGCCCGCCAGGCCCGTCCCGAGCCGGGTGCGGCGTCGCTGTACCAGACGGTGCCGTTCCGCCAGGACACCTCGTATCTGGCGATCGGCGAGCGCACCAACGCCAACGGGTCGAAGAAGTTCCGCGAGGCGATGCTGGAGGCCCGCTGGGACGACTGCGTGGAGATGGCCCGCGACCAGATCCGCGAGGGCGCGCACATGCTGGACCTGTGCGTGGACTACGTGGGCCGGGACGGCGTGGCCGACATGGCGGAGCTGGCCGGCCGGTTCGCCACCGCCTCCACCCTCCCGATCGTCCTGGACTCCACGGAAGTCGACGTCCTGGAGGCCGGGTTGGAGAAGCTCGGCGGCCGCGCGGTGCTCAACTCCGTCAACTACGAGGACGGCGCGGGGCCGGACTCCCGCTTCGCGAAGGTGACCCGGCTCGCCGCCGAGCACGGTGCGGCGCTGATCGCGCTGACCATCGACGAGGACGGCCAGGCCCGCACCCCCGAGCACAAGGTCGAGATCGCCGAGCGGCTGATCGCCGACCTGACCGGCAACTGGGGCATCCTCGAGTCCGACATCCTCATCGACTGCCTGACCTTCACCATCTGCACCGGCCAGGAGGAGTCCCGCAAGGACGGCATCGCCACCCTCGAGGCGATCCGGGAGCTCAAGCGCCGCCACCCCGAGGTGCAGACCACCCTGGGCCTGTCGAACATCTCCTTCGGCCTCAACCCCGCCGCCCGCATCGTGCTCAACTCCGTCTTCCTGGACGAGTGCGTCAAGGCCGGGCTGGACTCCGCGATCGTGCACGCCTCGAAGATCCTGCCGATCGCCCGCCTGGAGGAGGAGCAGGTCAGCACGGCGCTGGACCTGATCTACGACCGGCGCGCCGAGGGCTACGACCCGCTCCAGAAGCTGATGGGGCTGTTCGAGGGCGCCACCGCCAAGTCGCTGAAGGCGAGCAAGACCGAGGAGCTGGCGGCGCTGCCGCTGGACGAGCGGCTCAAGCGCCGGATCATCGACGGCGAGCGCAACGGCCTGGAGGCCGACCTCGACGCCGCCCTCGCCGAGCGCCCGGCGCTGGAGATCGTCAACGAGACCCTCCTGGACGGCATGAAGGTGGTCGGCGAGCTGTTCGGTTCCGGCCAGATGCAGCTGCCGTTCGTGCTCCAGTCCGCCGAGGTGATGAAGAACGCGGTGGCCTATCTGGAGCCGCACATGGAGAAGTCCGACGACGAGGGCAAGGGCACCATCGTGCTGGCCACCGTCCGCGGCGACGTCCACGACATCGGCAAGAACCTCGTCGACATCATCCTGTCGAACAACGGCTACAACGTCGTCAACCTCGGCATCAAGCAGCCGGTTTCGGCGATCCTGGAGGCGGCCGAGGAGCACCGCGCCGACGTGATCGGGATGTCCGGGCTCCTGGTGAAGTCCACGGTGATCATGAAGGAGAACCTGGAGGAGCTCAACCAGCGCAAGATGGCGGCCGACTACCCCGTCATCCTGGGCGGCGCCGCCCTCACCCGCGCCTACGTCGAGCAGGACCTGCACGAGATCTACGAGGGCGAAGTCCGCTACGCCCGGGACGCGTTCGAGGGCCTGCGGCTGATGGACGCGCTCATCGCCGTCAAGCGCGGTGTGCCCGGTGCGGCGCTGCCCGAGCTGAAGCAGCGCCGGGTGCCCAAGCGGCACGTCCAGGTCGCCGAGCCCGAGCCGGAGCAGGGCGCGGCCCGCTCCGACGTCGCCACCGACAACCCCGTCCCCACCCCGCCGTTCTGGGGCACCCGGGTCGTCAAGGGCATCCAGCTGGCCGACTACGCCTCCTGGCTCGACGAGGGCGCGCTGTTCAAGGGCCAGTGGGGGCTCAAGCAGGCCCGCACCGGCGAGGGCCCCAGCTACGAGGAACTGGTGGAGACCGAGGGCCGGCCCCGGCTGCGCGGCTGGCTGGACAAGCTCCAGACCGAGAATCTCCTGGAGGCGGCCGTCGTCCACGGCTACTTCCCCTGCCACTCCAAGGGCGACGACCTGATCCTGCTGGGCGAGGACGGCACCGAGCGGACCCGCTTCACCTTCCCCCGCCAGCGCCGCGGCCGCCGGCTGTGCCTGGCCGACTTCTTCCGCCCCGAGGAGTCCGGCGAGACCGACGTCGTCGGCCTCCAGGTCGTCACCGTCGGCTCCAGGATCGGCGGCGCCACGGCCGAGCTGTTCGCGGCCAACTCCTACCGCGACTACCTCGAACTCCACGGCCTGTCCGTCCAGTTGGCCGAGGCGCTGGCCGAGTACTGGCACGCCCGGGTCCGCGCCGAGCTGGGCTTCGGCGGCGAGGACCCGTCCGACGTCGAGGACATGTTCGCGCTGAAGTACCGCGGCGCGCGCTTCTCCCTCGGCTACGGCGCCTGCCCCGACCTGGAGGACCGCGCCAAGATCGCCGACCTCCTCCGGCCGGAGCGGATCGGCGTCGAGCTCTCCGAGGAGTTCCAGCTCCACCCCGAGCAGTCCACCGACGCCATCGTGATCCACCACCCGGAGGCCAAGTACTTCAACGCGCGTTAGCGCGCTGCGGCCGGGGCCGGGGAGCGGTTTTGTGCGCTCCCCGGGCGTTCCGGCCGCCGCAGTCGTACACTGGTCGATCCGGTAGTGGCCGGTCGTTTCCCCCCGCCGGGGGAGGCGGCCGGCCCTTTCGTCCCTCCGGGGGCGTCATGACGGAGGTGGATGGATGACCAGCAGCATCCCCGCAGTCGGCACGTGTACGGCCGAGGCCGCGACCCTCCAGGCAGTGTTCCTCGATCTGGACGGCACCCTCGTCGACACCGAGGGCTTCTGGTGGGAGGCCGAGGCGGAGGTCTTCGCCGGGCTCGGCCATGTCCTCGACGACTGCCACCGGGAGGTGGTCGTCGGCGGGCCGATGTCCCGCAGCGCCGGCTATCTGCTCCGGGCGACCGGCGCCGACATCGGCCTGACGGAGCTGAGCACCCTGCTCAACGCGGCGTTCGTGGCCCGGATCAGCCGCGGCGTCCCGCTGATGCCGGGCGCCCGCCGCCTGCTGTCCGAGCTGGTCGCGCACCGGGTGCCCACCGCGCTGGTCTCCGCCTCGCACCGGACCGTCATCGAGCAACTGCTGCACTCCCTGGGCCCGGAGAACTTCACCCTCACCGTCGCCGGCGACGACCTGGCGCGGACCAAACCGCACCCGGACCCGTATCTGACCGCCGCGGCGCGCCTGGGCGTGGACCCGGCCCGGTGCGCCGTCGTGGAGGACACCCTGACCGGGGTGCGCGCGGGGGAGGCCGCCGGTTGCCGGGTGGTCGCGGTGCCGTCCGTGACGCCGATCCGGCCCGCTCCCGGGCGGAGCGTGGTGCGTTCCCTCGAAGAAGTCGATCTCCCTTTTCTCCGGGCGCTCATCACGGAAAGCCAGGGCAGCGTGCACTGAGCGTACTGCGGTGAATGCTCCGGAACTCACGGCAGCGATCCGCTTATTTTCCGTGACGAATACTCGGGGGTAATTCGTCGGCCACCGGGGCACCGGGAGGCGTGACGTTTCTCACGTGTGCGGTCGTCGACAGGGGGAGTGAAGGGTGTTCCGGCGGCCCTCTTTGGTGGATTCTCCAGGGGTAAGTGTCCGGATTGGTGGGGCAACGTGCGAAACGTTCCCCGGTCCGGATATCGATCACCCTGCGCCCGTAATCGCATCGCCATATCGGTCTAACTTCCTTACGTCGATGACGGGCTGGCGGTTCCTACTAATCTCGACGCGAGCAACACCTCTGCGCTGATAAGGAACCTGCCGACGATGAATCGCAAGACCTTGGTGCTGCCGGCGCTGGCCGGTCTCCTCGTCCCAGCTCTCGCTGCTTGCGGCAACTCCGACGGTGCGGGCTCCAGCGGCTCGCCGATCGTCGTCGGTGTCGCCTCGCAGATCGAGGCCACCAAGGCGGCGCCCGCGCCGCTCGATCCGGCGCAGGCGTACGACGTCGACGTCTGGAACGTGTTGCGCAGCACCTTCCAGACGCTGATGCGGCTGCCCAGGACCGGCACCGCTCCGGTGCCCGAGGCCGCCGAGTCGTGCGGCTTCCGCGACACCCAGAACGAGCAGTACCGGTGCACCCTGCGCAGCGGTCTGAAGTTCTCCAACGGCCACGCCCTGACGGCGCAGGACGTGAAGTTCTCCATCGACCGGCTGCGGGGCATCAACTACCCCAACGGCGCGGCGTCGTTGCTCGACGACATCGACCGGGTCGAGACGCCCAGCGACACCGAGGTGGTCTTCCACCTCACCAAGCCGGACGCCACCTTCCCGCAGAAGCTCGCCACCCCCGCGGCGGCCATCGTCGACAGCCAGGTCTACCCGCGCAACGCCCTCTACAAGGGCTGGGAGACGGTCGGTTCGGGCCCGTACACCCTCAAGACCGAGCACGGCGGCAACCGCCTGAGCAAGGCCGTCTTCACCAAGAACGCCGAGTACAAGGGCGGGCTGACGGTGAAGAACGACAAGGTCGAGATGCGGTTCTTCGACGACTCCGCGGACATGGAGCAGGCGCTCCGCAAGGGCGACATCGACCTGCTGACCCGCGGTCTGACGCCCGGCCAGGTCAAGGGCCTGCAGAACTCCCGGGACAAGCACCTGATGCTCCAGGAGATGCCCGGCCAGGAGATCCGCTACATCGCCTTCAACACCAACGACCCGACCGTCTCCAACAAGGCCGTCCGGCAGGCGATGGCGCAGGTCATCAACCGCTCCCAGCTGGTGCGCGACGTCTACTCCTACACCGCTGACCCGCTGTACTCCCTGGTCCCCACCGGCATCGGCGGGCACATCAACTCCTTCTTCACCAAGTACGGCAGCCCCAACGCCGCCGCCGCCCGGCAGACCCTCCAGCAGGCCAACATCACCACCCCGGTGAAGTTCACCCTGACCTACCCCAAGAGCCACTACGGCGCCAGCATCGCCAAGGAGTTCGCCGCCCTCCAGCAGCAGCTCAACAGCACCAAGCTGTTCGACGTGCGCATCCAGGGCATCGACCGCTGGCAGCAGTTCCGCACCGACGAGTCGAACCACAAGTACGCCGCGTTCGGCATGGGATGGTTCCCCGACTTCCCCGACGCGGACAACTACCTCGCGCCCTTCGTCGGCAAGGGGAACTTCCTCAACTCCCCCTACCGCAACGACAAGATCGAGTCGCAGCTGATCCCCGGCACCCGCCAGCAGGCCGACCGCACCGCCGCCGCGACCGGCTTCAAGCAGGTCCAGGACATCCTCGCCGAGGACGTGCCCTACCTCCCGCTGTGGCAGGGCAAGCAGTACGTCGCCGCCCGCGACAACATCACCGGCATCGAATGGGCGCTCAACTCCTCCTCGGCGCTCCAGATGTGGGAGCTGGGGCGCGGCGTCGCCAGCTGATCGCGCGCACCGCCCCGCTCCGTCTTCCGCCGCGGCACCCCGCCGCGGCGCGATCGGCACCACCAGAACGTGAGGAACCACCGAGTGAAGCGTGACCAGTGGCTCGCGGCCCCGATCGGAGCGGGGCTGGCGACCGCCCTGCTCGCGGTCGCCGGGTGCAGCGCGGACACCTCAGGGTTGTCCGGCCACGGCGAGTCCGTCGTCATGGGCATGACCGACAAGGTCGTTGCCACCGACCCGGCGTCGGGGTACGACCCCGGCTCCTGGCTGCTGTTCAACAACGTCTTCCAATCGCTGCTCAGCTTCCCCAAGGGCAGCACCACCCCCGAACCGGAGGCCGCCGAGAGCTGCGGTTTCACCGGCGGTAGCAAGACCTACCGCTGCACCCTCAAGGACGGACTGTCCTTCAGCAACGGCGACCCGCTCACCGCCGAGGACGTCAAGTACTCCTTCGACCGCATCCAGCGCATCAAGGACAAGCGCGGCCCCGCCGTGATGTTCGCGTCCCTGGACTCCGTCGAGGCGCCGGACGCCAAGACCGTGGTCTTCCACCTCAAGTCGCCCGACGCCACCTTCCCCATGAAGATCGCCTCGGGCGCCGGCTCCATCGTCGACCACGCCGAGTACCCCGCCGACCGGCTGCGCACCGACGGCGAGGCCGTCGGCTCCGGCGTCTACACCCTGGACTCCTACGGCCCCGAGCAGGCCGAGTTCTCCGTCAACTCGTCCTACAAGGGCCCCGCCAAGCCCCGGAACTCCGGGCTGACCCTGAAGTTCTTCACCGGCCCCGACCAGCTCAAGAAGGCCGTCCAGAGCGGCGGCGTCGACGTCGCCTACCGCGGCCTGGCCATGAAGGACATCGCGGCCCTCGACCAGGCCTCCATGCACCAGCAGCACGGCACCCAGGTCGTCGAGGGCGGCAGCGCCGAGGTCATGCACCTGGTCTTCAACCTCAAGGACCCGGTGGCCGGCAAGCTCGGCGTCCGCAAGGCCGTCGCCTACCTGCTGGACCGCTCCAGCCTCGTCCGGGACGTCTACCAGCGCACCGCCGAACCGCTCTACTCGGTCGTGCCGGCCGGTATCACCGGCCACAACACCGCCTTCTTCGCCAGCTACGGCGACCGGCCGCAGCCCGCCAAGGCCGCCGCCGCCCTGCGCGAGGCCGGCATCCAGGGCAAGGCCCCGCTCACCCTGTGGGCCACCCCCGACCGGTTCGGCCCCGGCACCGTCGCCGCCGTCCAGAAGATCGCCCAACAGCTCAACGCCAGCGGCCTGTTCGACGCCACGGTGCGCAGCGCGTCCACCCGCGCCTACGACCAGGGCGTGGCCGGCGGCACGTTCGGCGTCTACGTCAAGGGCTGGATCCCGGACTACCCGGACCCGGACAACTTCACCCAGCCGTTCTTCGGCAAGGACAGCGTGCTGGCCAATCACTACAGCTCCGCGGACATCACCGGCCGGCTGCTGCCGCAGACCGCCGACCAGCCCGACCGCGGCGCCACCAAGGCCGCCTTCCGCGAACTCCAGGACATCGTCGCCAAGGACCTGCCGGTCATCCCGATCTGGCAGGGCAAGCAGTACGCGGTGGCCCGTCAGGGAGTCTCCGGCCTGGAGTGGACCCTGGACTCCTCGACGGTCTTCCGCTTCTGGGAGATCAGCAAGTCGGCCGGCGTCTAGGGCGCTCCTCCACGGAGATCCGTCAGAAGCGCCCCAGGAACCGTTCGCCCGGGCCGGCCCTTGAGGGTCCGGGCGAACGGGCACCGCACCGCACACGACGGCGGGGCCGGACCGGGAACTCCCGGACCGGCCCCGCCGTCGTACGTCCAGCGGCGCGGGGGCCGTTACTGCGCGCCGGGCCGCACCAGGCCGCTCTCGTACGCGTACACCGCCGCCTGCACGCGGTCCCGCAGCCCCAGCTTCGTCAGCACATGGCCGACGTGCGTCTTGACCGTCGTCTCGCTGACGAAGAGGTCCGCGGCGATCTCGGCGTTCGACAGCCCGCGGGCCACCAGCTTCAGCACCTCCACCTCCCGCTCGGTGAGCGTGTGGAGGGTGTCCGGCAGCGGCTCCTCGCCCGACGGCAGATGCCCGGCGTACTTGTCCAGCAGCCGGCGGGTGATGCTCGGCGCGAGCATCGCCTCGCCCGCCGCCACCACCCGGATCGCCTGCACCAGTTCGTTGGCCGGGGCGTCCTTGAGCAGGAAGCCGCTGGCCCCGGCCCGCAGCGCCTCGACGACGTACTCGTCCAGGTCGAAGGTGGTCAGCACCAGCACCTTCGCCGGACCGTCCTTCTCCGGGCCGGTGATCTGCCGGGTCGCCTCGACGCCGTCCATCCGCGGCATCCGGATGTCCATCAGCACCACGTCCGGCTGGAGTGCCCGCACCTGCTCCAGCGCCTGGAGCCCGTCACCCGCCTCACCGACGACCGCCAGATCCTGCTCGGCCTCCAGGATCATCCGGAATCCCGTACGCAGCAGGGGCTGGTCGTCGACCAGCAGGACGCGGATGGCCACAAGCTCTCCTTCGACGGGGGAAGATCCTTCGATACCTCTTGGATCTGCTCCATTCTGCCCTGCGTGCGCCCGGCGCCGTCCGCCGGGCGCACCGGCGGCTACCGCATCTCCCCGGGAGCGCCGCCGGGACCCTCGCCCGGATCGGCCGCGGCCGCCCGGACGGGCAGCGGATACACCGGGGGAGTGCCGCCGAACTCCGGGCAGTGCGCCTGGTGATCGCACCAGCCGCACAGCTTCGTCGGCCGCGGCCGCCAGTCACCGGTCTCCGTCGCCTCCCGGATCGCCTCCCACAGCGCCAGCAACTTCCGCTCCACGCCCCGCAGATCGCGCTCGTCCGGGTCGTACCTCAGCACCTCGCCGCTGCCCAGGTACACCAGCTGGAGGCGGCGCGGCACCACGCCCCGCAGCCGCCACACCACCAGCGCGTAGAACTTCATCTGGAACAGCGCGCCCTCGGCGAACTGCGGCCGCGGCGCCTTGCCGGTCTTGTAGTCGACCAGCCGCACCTCGCCCGTCGGCGCCACGTCGACGCGGTCGATGAAACCCCGCAGCTTCAGCCCGGAGTCCAGCACCGTCTCCACGAACAGCTCGCGGTCGGCCGGCTCCAGCCGCGTCGGGTCCTCCAGCGTGAACCAGCGGTCCACCAGCTCCGCGGCCTGCGTCAGCCACTGCCCCAACTGCGCGCCGTCCGCGTCGTCGGCGAACAGCTCGGCCAGCTCCGGGCGCTTGGCCAGCAGCTTCTCCCACTCGACCGGCACCAGCGCGCGGGCCTCGGACGCCGTGCGCTCCGCCGCGGGGGCGTCGAAGAGCCGCTCCAGCACCGCGTGCACGACCGTGCCCCGGGTCGCCGCCGGACTCGGCTTCTCCGGCAGCTTGTCGATCACGCGGAAGCGGTAGAGCAGCGGGCACTGCATGAAGTCGCCGGCCCGCGACGGCGACAGCGCCTCCGGAGGGCGCGCCCCGCCCCGCGCCAGCTCCGCGGCCGGCGCCGCACCCTGCGCCGGGATCGCGGCCGCCGCCGGCTCGGGCCCGTCACCCGGTGCGTCCGCCTCGGTCTTCTCCGTGCTCCATCCCATGCCACAGAACCCTACGGCCCGCCACTGACAACCGCGGACCGGTCGCGGACGGCGGGGCCTGCGCCCGCCCGTGGCCCGGACGGCCCGCCCCACGACGGATCACGGCCGGAAGCTCCGCATACCATCGACGTCGGGCACCTTTGCCCTGCATGATCGAGTTATCAGGCAGTGCAGGTGCTGAAGCCGTATTCGACGAGGGGACGCCGTGGACGAGAGCGGAAAGCCGCCGCAGGACCCCCAGGAGTCCGGGCAGGCCCAGCCGCCCCAGCAGCCCGAGCGCGCACCCGACGGACCTCAGGAGCCGCCGAGCGCACCGGGTGAACCGCGGGGCACCGACCGGGGGAGCGCCGGCACCAGAGGCCCCGGCGGCGGCATCCTCATGGGCCGCCCCTTCGGCGTACCGGTCTACGTGGCGCCCAGCTGGTTCCTGGTCGCCGCCCTGATCACCTGGGTCTTCGGCGGCCAGTTGGAGCGGGTCCTCCCGGAGCTGGGCGCCGCCCGCTATCTGGTCTCGCTCTTCTTCGCGGTCGCCTTCTACGCCTCGGTGCTCGTCCACGAACTCGCCCACACCGTCGCCGCGCTCCGCTTCAAGCTGCCCGTCCGCCGGATCCAGCTCCAGTTCTTCGGCGGCGTCTCCGAGATAGAGAAGGAGACCGAGACCCCCGGCCGGGAGTTCGTCCTGGCCTTCGTCGGCCCGCTCCTCTCGCTCGTCCTCGCCGGCGTCTTCTACGTCGGCATGCGCCTGGTCGAACCGGACACCGTCCCGGGCGTGCTGCTCGCCGGCCTGATGATCTCCAACCTCATCGTCGCGGTCTTCAACCTGCTGCCCGGCCTGCCCCTGGACGGCGGCCGGATGCTGCGCGCCGTCGTCTGGAAGCTCACCGGCAAGCCGATGAGCGGCACCGTCGCCGCCGCCTGGGTCGGCCGTGCGCTGGCCGTCACCGTCCTCATCGGACTGCCGCTGCTCACCCACACCGGCGCCCTCGGCCGGGCCCCCGAGGAGATCAGCGGCGCCGACTCGCTCACCGACGCGCTGCTCGCCGCGATCCTCGCCGCCATCATCTGGACCGGCGCCGGCAACAGCCTCCGCATGGCCCGGCTGCGCGAACGCCTCCCCGACCTCACCGCCCGTACGCTCACCCGGCGCGCCATCCCGGTCGAGACCGACACCCCGCTCTCCGAGGCGCTGCGCCGCGCCGACGACGCCGGCGCCCGCGCCCTGGTCGTCGTCGACCGCCAGGGGTTCCCCACCGCCCTGGTCCGCGAGGCCGCCCTGATCGGCATCCCCGAGCACCGCCGCCCGTGGGTCGCCGTCGGCTCCCTCGCCCAGGACCTCAAGGACGGCATGCGGGTCGGCGCCGAACTCGCCGGCGAGGACCTCCTGGACCACCTCCGCGCCACCCCCGCCACGGAGTACCTCGTCACCGAGCACACCGGGGAGATCTACGGCGTCCTCGCCGCCGCCGACGTGGAACGCGCCTTCGTCGCAGCCATGGCCCGACCGTCCTGAACCGCGGCCCGTTCCTGGTGGACCGCGGCCCGACCGTCTCCAACCGCGGCCGGACCGTCTTCAACCGCGGCCCGTTCGTCGTGGTCCGCGGCCCGGCGGCCCCGACCGCCCCGAGTGCGGGGCGCCGCCGCGGGGATGGCTCCGCGCCTTTGCGGGTAGCCCCCAGCCGGGGGCCCGGCCCCGTTCGAAAGCCCCGTAGGGGCGGCCCCGGCGGTCCTGCCGCGGCGGCCGCCCGATCGCCCGTGGTACGGCGAACGCCGAACGGCCGGTAGGCTGGTCACATGTCCGAACCGACCGGTGCCGCCCGCCGTCGCGGGCCCTTCAAGGTCGGGGACCAGGTCCAGCTCACCGACCCCAAGGGACGCCACTACACCTTCACGCTCGAAGAGGGCAAGAGCTTCCACACCCACAAGGGAGCCTTCCCCCACGACGAGCTGATCGGCGCGCCCGAGGGCAGTGTTGTCCGTACCACCGGAAACGTCGCTTACCTCGCGCTGCGTCCCCTGCTCCCCGACTACGTCCTGTCCATGCCCCGCGGTGCCGCCGTGGTCTACCCCAAGGACGCGGGGCAGATCCTGGCGATGGCCGACATCTTCCCCGGCGCCCGCGTCGTCGAGGCGGGGGTGGGCTCCGGCTCACTCAGCAGCTTCCTGCTGCGCGCCATCGGCGACGACGGCATGCTGCACTCCTACGAGCGCCGCGCCGACTTCGCCGAGATCGCCACCCAGAACGTGGAGCGCTACTTCGGCGGTCCGCACCCCGCCTGGACGCTCACCGTCGGCGACCTCCAGGACAACCTCTCCGACACCGACGTCGACCGGGTCATCCTGGACATGCTCGCCCCCTGGGAGTGCCTGGAGGCGGTCTCCAAGGCACTGGTGCCCGGCGGCATCCTCTGCGCCTACGTGGCGACGACGACGCAGCTGGCCCGCACCGTCGAGGCGATCCGCGAACACGGCACCTTCAACGAGCCGTCGGCCTGGGAGACCATGGTCCGCACCTGGCACGTGGAGGGCCTCGCCGTCCGCCCCGACCACCGCATGATCGGCCACACCGGCTTCCTGCTCACCGCCCGTCGGCTCGCCGACGGCGTCGAGCCCCCGCTGCGCCGCCGCCGTCCGGCGAAGGGCGCCTACGGGGAGGACTACTCCGGACCGGGCGGACGCGAGAAGAAGGCCCCCGGCAAGCCCGACGGCGCCACCACCGCGGACGTCGCCGCCGACCTCACCGACGGTTCGCCCGAGCACGGCTGACGCCACTGGGGCAGACCCCGAACCGACCGGCGCCGCCGACGAGTTCCCCCGAGCGGGAACCGTCGGCGGCGCCGTTTCGTTCGTCGTACGGAGCGGAGTGGACGGTGCGCAGGACCGGTGCGGAAAACTCCGTGAACTCCGCCCCGCCGGTTCCTTGCCGCCCCCGCCTGTGGAACGATGCTGGGCACTCCCACCGCCACAGCACTTCACAGGAGTTACCCCGCGTGCAGCCCTTGGCAGGCCAGGACCTGTTGCACACCCAGCCCCACCCCATGCACTGGCTCGCCACCGCCACCGCCCTCTCGGCCGTGATCGCGGTCTCGTCCCTGCTCCAGCCCTCCGCCACCACCGCCACCGCGAAGGCCGCCGGCACCACCAGGGCCACCGCGGTCGCCGCGCCCGCGCCCGATCCGGCCCGGGTGACGTTCCCGGTCAACTGCGGCCCCAACCGCCTCGACGTGGTCCAGAAAGCCTCCGGAGACCTCGACGGCACCGGCGGCACCCAGACCGTCGCCGTGGTCCGCTGCCACAGCGAGGTCGGCACCCCGCCCAGCGGCGTCTACGTCCTCGCGCAGCCCTCCGCCCCCAAGGCCGCGCCCCGCATCGTGGCGACGCTCGTGGCGCCCGCCCAGCGGCTCTCCGTCCAGGACCTCGCCGTCCAGGGCCCGGTGGTCTCCGTGACCGTCCAGGGCTACTCCTCGCCCGACGTCCCGCGCTACATGCCGGACGTGCACAAGACCGTCAAGTGGCAATGGCAAGGCGGGAAGTTCGTCCAGAGCGAACTCCCCGCCACTACGGCAACCGAAGGTGCCTGATTCGTCGCGCGACGTGTGCGTGTCCGGTGATCGGCTACGCCGCAGCTACGCCGCGTCCGCGCGCCGTCTACCGTGCGTCAGCGCCGCCGGCCGCTCAGGCGTCCGGCCCGTAGACCTCGACGCCGTCGGAGATCCGGCGCACGTGGATGCAGTCGCCGGGGCACTCCTTGGCCGAGTCCCGCACGTCGTTGAGCAGCGGAAGCGGCACGGGCGTTGTGGCGCCCTCCTCCTGGAGCAGTTCGTCGTCGGGGCTCTTGACATAAGCCAGGCCGTCGATGTCGAGCTCGAAGACCTCCGGCGCGTACTGCGCGCAGATCCCGTCCCCGGTGCACAGATCCTGGTCGATCCAGACTTCCAGCTCCGGTGCTTCGTCCTGCGCGGTCATCTCGCCTGCCGTTCCTGCTTACGTGAACCGTTTTTGTCTAAGTGGCGCCAGCCCTGACGGGTGTTGACCGACTCGACGATACAACCGCTCGCTTTCCGATGTTGTTGGGTGGGTATTCCCTTGGCGTGAGGACGTGCGCAAGGGTGAAGATCGGACACACCCCGACAGTCTTTTCGATCTAGGGGTTTCAACCTGCACCGGCCCAGGTAGGGTCTGGAAGCGTCCAGCTCCTTGGAGGAGGTGAGGACCGTGGCAGCCCACGACGACGACATCAACCGCGGCATCCGGCCCGGGCGCGGGTCTGAAGATCCAGCCGGTCAGGTTGCCTATCTTGAGCAGGAGATCGCCGTCCTGCGACGCAAGCTCGCCGACTCTCCGCGGCACACGAGGATTCTCGAAGAGCGGATCGTCGAGCTGCAGACCAACCTGGCCGGCGTTTCCGCTCAGAACGAGCGCCTTGCCAACACGCTCCGCGAGGCCCGTGACCAGATCGTCGCCCTCAAGGAGGAGGTCGACCGGCTCGCGCAGCCGCCGGCCGGCTTCGGTGTCTTCCTGCAGGCGAACGACGACGGCACCGTCGACATCTTCACCGGGGGCCGCAAGCTCCGGGTGAACGTGAGCCCCAGCGTCGACGCCGAGGACCTGCGGCGCGGCCAAGAGGTGATGCTCAACGAAGCGCTCAACGTGGTCGCCGCCATGGAGTTCGAGTCCGCCGGCGACATCGTCACGCTCAAGGAGGTCCTTGAGGACGGCGAGCGCGCGCTGGTGATCGGGCACACCGACGAGGAGCGGGTGGTGCGGCTCGCGGAGCCGCTGCTGGACATCACCATCCGCCCCGGCGACGCCCTGCTGCTCGACTCCCGCTCCGGCTACGTCTACGAGGTCATCCCCAAGAGCGAGGTCGAGGAACTGGTCCTCGAAGAGGTCCCGGACATCGACTACACCAAGATCGGCGGTCTGAGCGGTCAGATCGAGCAGATCCGGGACGCGGTCGAGCTCCCCTACCTCTACCCCGACCTCTTCAAGGAGCACGAACTCCGCCCGCCCAAGGGCGTGTTGCTCTACGGCCCGCCCGGCTGCGGCAAGACCCTCATCGCCAAGGCGGTCGCCAACTCCCTTGCCAAGAAGGTCGCCGAGGTCACCGGGCAGCCCGCCGGGAAGAGCTTCTTCCTGAACATCAAGGGCCCCGAGCTGCTCAACAAGTACGTCGGTGAGACGGAGCGGCACATCCGCCTGGTCTTCCAGCGCGCCCGGGAGAAGGCGAGCGAGGGCACACCCGTCATCGTCTTCTTCGACGAGATGGACTCGCTCTTCCGGACCCGCGGATCCGGGGTCAGCTCGGACGTGGAGAACACCATCGTCCCGCAGCTGCTCTCCGAGATCGACGGTGTCGAGGGCCTGGAGAACGTGATCGTCATCGGCGCCTCGAACCGCGAGGACATGATCGACCCGGCGATCCTGCGTCCCGGCCGGCTCGACGTGAAGATCAAGATCGAGCGTCCGGACGCCGAGGCGGCCAAGGACATCTTCTCGAAGTACCTGACGGAAAAGCTCCCGCTGCACGCCGACGATCTCGCCGAACACGGGAATTCCCGCAAGGCGGCGGTCAGTGGAATGATCCAGTCGGTCGTCGAGCAGATGTATGCGGAATCCGAGGAAAACCGTTTCCTGGAGGTCACCTATGCCAATGGTGACAAGGAAGTCCTCTACTTCAAGGACTTCAACTCCGGCGCGATGATCGAAAACATTGTGGGACGTGCGAAGAAGATGGCCATCAAGGCTTTCCTCGAGCACAACCAGAAAGGCCTTCGGGTCTCCCATCTCCTCCAGGCGTGCGTGGACGAGTTCAAGGAGAACGAGGACCTGCCCAACACCACCAACCCGGACGACTGGGCCCGGATCTCCGGAAAGAAGGGCGAGCGGATCGTCTACATCCGTACCCTGGTCACCGGAAAGCAGGGCGCGGATACCGGCCGCTCCATCGACACGGTGGCGAATACCGGCCAATACCTGTAACACCGCTCTTCGGCTGCGGATGTCCTGCACGGGGCGTCCGCAGCCGGTTGCTTTTCCGGGGCGTGCGGACCGCCCCCGGCAAGCCGGCGACGGATCAGGGAAAACCGGACTGGAGCAATGACTGCAATGATCTCCCCAGCGCCGCAAAGGCGTTCTAGGCTCTTCGGTACCGCTGTGTCTCGCTGTGCGGACGCGGGGAGCGCACACGGACCGGAAGCGCAGCGGTTTTTGAGCGCCTGCCCCATCCGGGGGCGCCGCCGGGCAAGGAGGGCCGCATGACCGTACGGCGAGTAATGGGAATCGAGACGGAGTACGGGATCTCCGTCCCCGGCCACCCGAACGCCAATGCCATGCTCACCTCGTCCCAGGTCGTCAACGCCTACGCGGCCGCGATGCACCGGGCACGACGTGCCCGCTGGGACTTCGAGGAGGAGAACCCGCTGCGGGACGCCCGCGGCTTCGATCTCGCCCGCGAGGCCGCCGACTCCAGCCAGCTCACGGACGAGGACATCGGCCTGGCCAACGTCATCCTCACCAACGGCGCCAGGCTCTACGTCGACCACGCGCACCCCGAGTACAGCGCCCCCGAGGTCACCAATCCGCGGGACGCGGTCCTCTGGGACAAGGCCGGTGAGCGGATCATGGCCGAGGCCGCCGAGCGCGCGGCCCAGGTCCCCGGCGCCCAGCCCATCCACCTCTACAAGAACAACACCGACAACAAGGGCGCCTCCTACGGGACGCACGAGAACTACCTGATGAAGCGGGAGACCCCGTTTTCGGACATCGTGCGCCACCTGACGCCGTTCTTCGTCTCCCGGCAGGTGGTCACCGGGGCCGGACGGGTCGGTATCGGACAGGACGGGCACGAGCACGGCTTCCAGATCAGCCAGCGCGCCGACTACTTCGAGGTGGAGGTGGGCCTGGAGACGACGCTCAAGCGGCCCATCATCAACACCCGCGACGAACCGCACGCGGACGCCGAGAAGTACCGCCGGCTGCACGTGATCATCGGCGACGCCAACCTCTCCGAGATCTCCACGTATCTGAAGCTGGGCACCACCGCGCTGGTGCTGTCCATGATCGAGGACGGCTTCATCGCCGTCGATCTCGCCGTCGACCAGCCGGTACGCGCCCTCCACCAGGTCTCGCACGATCCGTCGCTGCACCATCTGATCACGCTGCGCAGCGGTCGCACACTGACCGCGGTGCAGCTCCAGATGGAGTACTTCGAGCTGGCCCGCAAGTACGTCGAGGACCGCTACGGCGCGGACGCGGACGAGCAGACCCGGGACGTGCTCTCCCGCTGGGAGGACGTGCTGGGGCGTCTGGAGAACGACCCGATGAGCCTGTCGGGGGAGCTGGACTGGGTCGCCAAACGGGAGCTCATGGAGGGCTACCGCCGCCGCGACGGCCTGGACTGGGACGCCGCCCGGCTGCACCTCATCGACCTCCAGTACGCCGATGTGCGCCCCGAGAAGGGCCTGTACAACCGCCTGGTGGCGCGCGGCAGGATGCAGCGGCTGCTGGACGAGCCGGCGGTGCAGGAGGCCGAGCTGAAGCCGCCGGAGGACACCAGGGCCTACTTCCGCGGGCGCTGCCTGGAGCAGTACGCCGACGACGTGGCCGCCGCCTCGTGGGATTCGGTCATCTTCGACCTGCCCGGTCGTGACTCTCTGCAGCGCGTGCCCACGCTGGAGCCGCTGCGCGGGACCCGTAAGCACGTCAAGGAGCTACTGGATCGTTGCCGTACGGCAGAAGAGCTGGTCAGGACGTTGTCCGGGCGCTGATGCGGGGCAGGTCCATGGCAAATCCACGGCCGATCGACGGCTGAAACGGCCGCGGTGCGGGAATCATCGAGGTGACTCCCGGGCGTTGCAGCAAGTGCAGGGCCGATGTCGGACCCTGCTTGTAGGGTCGGATCTTGAAGGTCACATCGAGCGGGGCAAACCGAGCGGGGTGAGGGATATGGCGACCAAGGACACCGGCGGCGGACAGCAGCGGGCCACTCGGTCCACCGAAGAGGTCGAGGAGCAGGCCCAGGACGCGGAGGTCTCGGCGGACCTCAAGGAGCGCCAGGAGAAATTGTCCGACGACGTGGATTCCGTCCTGGACGAGATCGACGATGTGCTGGAAGAAAATGCCGAGGATTTCGTGCGGTCATTTGTCCAAAAAGGCGGACAGTAAGCGTAAAACGGGCGCTTATCTCTGACGCTCGCCGGTCGGCGTGCTGTGCGCGGTGCGAAGGGGAATTCCCGCGCGCGGCGCCCGGCCGGCGAGCGTCGCTTCGGGCGGGAAGCCGCCCGGTCTGTTCGATACCGGATCCCAACATGTGGATCACAGCTCCGGGGCGGGTAGGGTCCGAGGCGTACTCTGCTTCGGCTGCGACGCAGCCTCGGGTCAATTCATGGTTCGGCCGGACGTACCTCGGGCGGGCGGCCGAGTATCCGGAAGGAAACGTGTGGAAGCCAACACTCCAAGCACCGGGCGTCTGCCGGCTGCCTTCCTGACGCCTGGATCCTCGTCGTTCATGGACTTCCTCGGGCAGCACGCGCCCGAGCTGCTGCCGGGCAAGCGCTCGCTGCCGCCGGTGCAGGGCGTCATCGAGGCCCCGCACGGCACGACCATCCTGGCGGTCTCGTTCCCCGGCGGTGTGGTGCTCGCCGGTGACCGGCGGGCCACGATGGGCAACGTCATCGCACAGCGCGACATGGAGAAGGTCTTCCCGGCCGACGAGTACTCGGCGGTCGGTATCGCGGGCACGGCCGGGCTCGCGGTGGAGATGGTCAAGCTGTTCCAGCTGGAGCTGGAGCACTTCGAGAAGGTCGAGGGGACCCAACTCTCCCTGGAGGGCAAGGCGAACCGGCTCTCGACGATGATCCGCAGCAACCTCGGGATGGCCATGCAGGGCCTCGCCGTGGTGCCGCTGTTCGCCGGTTACGACCTCGACCGCGAGAAGGGCCGGATCTTCTCGTACGACGTCACCGGCGGGCGGTCGGAGGAGCGCGGCTTCGCGGCCACCGGCTCCGGTTCGGTCTACGCCCGCGGTGCGCTGAAGAAGCTCTTCCGGGAGGACTTCACGGAGCATCAGGCCGCCACCGCCGTCGTCCAGGCGCTCTACGACGCCGCCGACGACGACTCGGCGACCGGCGGGCCGGACCTGGCGCGGCGGATCTACCCCATCGTCACGGTGATCACCGAAGAGGGCTGCCGCAAGCTGACCGAGGCGGAGATCTCCGAGATCGCCCGTGCCATCCACGAACGTCGCCTCAACCAGCCCGACGGCCCGCGCGCCGCGCTGCTCTGACGGGACGGTTGGTTCCAGTGGTGCGCCCCCAGACAGCGAGAGAGCTTTTGACAGGAAGGGACGGATAGCCGGTGTCGACGCCGTTCTATGTCTCACCCCAGCAGGCCATGGCCGACCGCGCCGAGTATGCCCGCAAGGGCATCGCGCGCGGCCGCAGCGTCGTGGTGCTGCAGTACACCGACGGCGTGCTCTTCGTCGCCGAGAATCCCTCCCGGGCCCTGCACAAGGTCAGCGAGATCTACGACCGGATCGCCTTCGCGGCGGTCGGCAAGTACAACGAGTTCGAGAACCTCCGGATCGGCGGCGTCCGCTACGCCGATCTGCGCGGCTACACCTACGACCGGGAGGACGTGACCGCCCGCGGGCTGGCCAACGTCTACGCCCAGACGCTCGGCACGATCTTCTCCAGCGCGGCCGAGAAGCCCTACGAGGTCGAGCTGATCGTCGCCGAGGTGGGCAACGCCCCCGAGGACGACCAGATCTATCGACTGCCGCACGACGGCTCGATCGTGGACGAGCACGGCTCGGTCGCGGTGGGCGGCAACGCCGACCAGATCAGCAGCTACCTCGACCAGCGCCACCGCGACGGGATGTCCCTGGCGGAGGCGCTGCGGCTGGCGGTCGAGTCGCTCTCCCGGGACACCAACGGCGGCGAGCGGACGCTGACCGCCGAGCACCTCGAGGTCGCGGTGCTGGACCGCACCCGTCCGCAGAAGCGGAAGTTCAAGCGGATCCTGGGGCGTCAGCTGGCCCGGCTGCTGGACGAGCACGCCGCGGCGGAGAAGGAGGAGGGCGCGTCCGGCGAGGGCGAGGGGGAGTCCTCGGGTCCCGCCGGGAACGGCGAGGACGCCGCCGCGGGGAAGGACGCCGCCGGCACGCCGGAGGCGGACGGCGGCGAGACGGAGTCCGGCGCCGCGGAGGACTGAGGAACGCGGCATACCGCTTCCGGGCCGGTCGCCCGGACCGCGCGCCCCGGTGGGTCAACGCCCGCCGGGGCGCGCGGTGTTGTGCGCGGTGTCCGGCGGCGGTGCCGTGGAGCCGCGCGGGACGAGGGTGACGGGGAGGGTGGCGGCGTCGGCCGGGGTGCCGTCCAGGGCGGCCATCAGGGCCCGCATCCCGGCCTCGCCGAACTCCTCGGCGGGCAGTCGAACGGTCGTCAGCTCCGGCTCCACGGCGAGCGCGAGGGCGAGGTCATCGAAGCCGGTGACCGAGATGTCCTCGGGGATCCGCAGCCCGAGGCGGCGCACCGCCTTGCAGGCACCGGCGGCGATGATGTCGTCGTCGCAGAGCAGCGCGGTGGGGCGGGGGCCCGGGGCGGTCAGCGCGGCGTGTGCGGCGTGCAGACCGGCGTCGACGCTGAGCGCGGTGGGCTGCCGGCGCAGGACCGCGCCGGGGACGCCGGCCAGGGCGCCGGTCAGCTCCCGGGCGCGGACGGCGAAGGTCCAGGAGTCCACATCGGCCGCGAGATGGGCGATCCGGCGGTGGCCCAGGCCCGTGAGGTGGGCGGCCAACTGCCGTACGCCGTCGGCGATATCGAGGTTGACGACGGCCGAGGCGGCGCCGCCGTCGGGGTCGCTGTCGAGCATCACCAGCGGCAGTCCGGCGGTGCGCAGCGCGGCGAGCGCGTCGGCCGCCATCGACGAGGCGATGACGCCGTCCAGTGCGGCGGAGGCGGAGTCGAAGGGGTCGCGGGCCGGGCCGGTGCCCTCGGGGGAGGGGTAGAGGACCACACCGAAGTCGTGGGCGGCGGCGATCCGGGCGGCGCCGGTGAAGACCCGGGCGAAGAACTCGGTGGTGAGCGCGGGGACGACGAGCAGCGCGGTGCGGGTGCGACCGGTGCGCAGGCTGCGGGCGGCGAGGTTGGGGCGGTAGCCGAGGTCGCGGGCGGCCGCCCGGACCGCCTCGGCCTTGCCGGGGGAGACCCGGCCGCGCCACTTGTCGCCGAGGACCAGCGAGACGGCGGCCTGCGAGACGCCGGCGGCGCGGGCGACATCGCGGCTGGTGGCCCGGGCGGCCGTCGGACGGCTGGCGGGCGCGGTGGCCTCGTTGCTGGTCACCGGGTGCGTCACTCCTTGGGGCCGGCGCTGCGGGGTGGACCCGCGGACTGTCGCCATGGTACGTATGACGCCGCACGTTATACGTAACACTTCCGGCAGTGGGCCGGACGGAGAGGGGTAGGCGTGGCCGCGGGATATGCGGAGTTGCTCAGGACCCGGTACGCCGCTCGGCTCCTGTTGGGGACCCTGGTCGGCAGGCTGCCGAACGCCACCGCGTCGTTGGCGGTGCTCTTCTTCGTCCGTGCCCAGGGCGGCAGCTATGTGCTGGCCGGTGGGCTCTGTGCGGTCTACGGCGTCTGCAGCGCCATCGGCCAGCCGCTGCTCGGCCGCGCGGTGGATCTCTTCGGGCAGCCGCGGGTGATGCTGCCCGCCGCTGGGCTCTCCGCGCTGGGGATGGCGCTGCTCGTCACCGTCGGCATGGAGCCGCGCTGGCCCGCCTGTGCCGCCGTGATGATCGCCGGGCTCTTCACCCCGCCGCTGGAGGGCGGGCTGCGGGCGCTGTGGCCCGGGGTGCTGCGACGGGCGGACCAGGTGCACGCCGCGTACGCGCTGGACGCGGTGGCCCAGGAAGTGATGTTCGCGGCCGGTCCGCTGCTGGTCACGCTGTGCGTCGCGGCGTGGTCGGCCGGGGCCGCGCTGCTGGTGATCAACGCGATCGGGGTGCTCGGTGCGCTGTCCGTGGTGGTCTCCAGGCCGTCCCGGGAGTGGCGCAGCGCGCCCAGGGAGGCGCACTGGCTGGGGGCGCTGCGTTCGCCGGGGATGTTGGTGCTGATCGGTGCCTTCCTCTTCGTCGGGCTGGCGCTGGGGTCGATCGAGGTGTCGGCCGTGGCGTACGGGGACCGGCACGGCGGGCGGGTCGCCAGCTATCTGCTCTCGGCGCTCTCGACGGGTGCGCTGATCGGCGGCCTGGTCTACGGGGCCCGGCAGTGGCCGGGACGCCCGGAGCCCCGACTGCGGCTGCTCGTCGCCCTGCTGGCGCTGGGGTATCTGCCGCTCTCCCTGACGCCCGGGGTGGCAGGTATGACGGTGCTGGCGGGTGTCGCCGGGCTGTTTCTGGCGCCGGCGCTGGCCTGCGCGTTCGTGGTGGTGGACCGGCATGCGCCCAAGGGCACGGTGACGGAGGCGTTTTCGTGGCTGGTGACGGCGTTCGGGGTGGGGGCGGCGGCGGGTGCCTCGGCCGGCGGGCCGGCGGTGCAGGGGGGCGGGCCGGCCGCGGGATTCGCGGTGTCGGGGGCCGCCGGGGTCGCGGCGCTGCTGGTGCTTTTGTCGATGAAGCGATTCCTCGGGGATCCGGTGGCGACCGGGCAGGCGTCCACCGGGACGGAAAATGATCGAAACGGGGCTGTCGAACCCGGTTTCAGAGCAGGCCATCAGGCGTAATGTTCAGTCATGGACCGCCGCATTTTCGGGCTGGAGAACGAGTACGGCGTCACGTGCACGTTCAGGGGACAGCGCCGACTGTCGCCTGACGAAGTGGCGCGGTACCTCTTCCGCCGTGTCGTGTCATGGGGCCGCAGCAGCAATGTCTTCCTGCGGAACGGCGCCCGCCTGTACTTGGACGTGGGGTCACACCCGGAATACGCAACTCCCGAGTGCGACAACGTGACCGAACTGGTCACCCACGACAAGTCCGGCGAACGCATTCTCGAAGGTCTGCTCGTCGACGCCGAACGCCGCCTGCACGAGGAGGGAATCGCGGGCGACGTCTATCTCTTCAAGAACAACACCGATTCGGCGGGAAACTCCTACGGCTGCCACGAGAACTATCTGGTGGCCCGGCACGGTGAGTTCTCCCGGCTCGCGGACATCCTCATCCCGTTCCTGGTCACCCGGCAGCTGCTGTGCGGCGCAGGCAAGGTGCTGCAGACGCCGCGCGGCGCGGTCTACTGCGTCAGCCAGCGCGCCGAGCACATCTGGGAGGGCGTCTCCTCGGCGACCACCCGCTCCCGGCCGATCATCAACACCCGGGACGAACCGCACGCGGACGCCGAGCGCTACCGCCGGCTGCACGTCATCGTCGGCGACTCCAACATGTCCGAGACCACGATGATGCTCAAGGTCGGAGCCACCGACCTGGTGCTGCGGATGATCGAGGCGGGCACCGTCATGCGCGATCTGACGCTGGAGAACCCGATCCGGGCGATCCGGGAGGTCAGTCATGACACCACCGGCCAGCGCAAGGTGCGGCTGGCCAGCGGGCGCGAGGCGTCCGCGCTCGAAGTGCAGCAGGAATACTACGAAAAGGCCGTCGATTTCTGCGACCGCCGCGGAATCCGCACCGGTCTGGTCGAACGCGTCCTGGAGTTGTGGGGCCGCACCCTCGAATCCGTTCGCGACCAGGAACTCGACCGGATCGCCACCGAGATCGACTGGGTGATGAAACATCAGCTGATCGAGCGGTATCGCGCGAAGCACAACATCAGCATGTCCCACCCGCGGGTGGCGCAGATAGACCTCGCGTATCACGACATCCATCGCCGCCGAGGTCTTTATTACCTCCTGGAGCGGAAGGGGCAGGCGGCGCGGATCTGCAACGACGTGAAGATCTTCGAGGGCAAGTCCGTTCCGCCGCAGACCACGCGGGCGCGGTTGCGCGGCGACTTCATTCGCCGGGCCCAGGAGCAGCGCCGTGATTTCACGGTCGACTGGGTGCATCTGAAGCTCAACGATCAGGCGCAGCGCACGGTCCTGTGCAAGGACCCGTTCCGTTCCGTCGACGATCGGGTGGAGAAGCTGATCGCCGGCATGTGAGCGTCCGCAAATGCGCACCGATGCGCCGGGAGCAGGAATGCTCCCGGCGCATTGCTGTCGGCAACCGCTGCTGTGTTAACAGAAGCGGTCACAGGGACAGGTCGTAGAGTGGCGGGCATTGCCCATCTTCCCCACGAGCCCGAGTTGGACAGATGCTGAATTCTTCCGGGGGCCGCTTCCCCCGTCCGTTCGCCACGCACACCCGTCGCGCCGCCGCTGCCGCGCTGGCCGTGCCCGTTCTGCTCCTCACCGCCGCCTGCGGCTCCGACGGCGACAGCGGCTCCGGCGGTGCCGTGGTCAAGGTGACGGGCCAGGCCGGTGCGAAGCCGACGATCTCCGTGCCCAAGGACGCCAAGCCGGCCGACAAGGCCGTCACCAAGACCCTGATCGAGGGCAAGGGCGCCGCCGTCAACAAGGGCGACCTGGTCCGCCTGGACTTCTCCGCGCAGACCATGAAGGGCCAGAACCTCGGCAGCAGTTGGACGCCGCAGCCGGGCACCAAGCCGGGGGCCGCGCGCACCCAGGTCGTCACCGAGGTCACCGACCAGATGACGCAGCAGATGCTGCCGCCGAAGGTGCTGACCGCCGCGGTCGGGCAGAAGGTCGGCAGCCGCTTCGAGGTCGAGGGCACCGCCAAGGCGCTGATCGGCGAGGGCCTCAACCCGCAGTCGGGGATCAAGCCGGAGGACGGCCTGGTCTGGGTCGTGGACGTGGTCGGCGCGAAGAAGGTGGACAAGAAGGCGAAGGCCGAGGGCACCCAGGCGGAGCCGGAGGACGGCATGCCCGAGGTGAAGGCCGCGGACGACAAGGCCGCGACGATCACCATCCCCGAGGGGGAGAAGGCGCCCACCGACCTCAAGGAGCAGGTGCTGATCAAGGGCAAGGGCCCGGAGGTCAAGGCCGGCGACGGGCTGATCGCCCAGTACACCGGCGTCAAGTGGGAGGACGGGAAGAAGTTCGACTCGTCGTGGGACCACGGTGGGGCGACCGCCTTCCAGATCGGCACCGGGCAGGTCGTCCAGGGCTGGGACAAGGCACTGGTCGGCAAGCACGTCGGGGACCGCGTGGCGATCGTGATCCCGCCGAAGCTGGGCTACGGCGCCAGCCCGCAGCACGAGCTGGCGAAGAACACGCTGGTCTTCGTGGTGGACATCGTCGGCACGGTCTGACCTGGGGCTCGCGGGATCTGCGAGACTGACCAGGTAATCGAAAAGATTCGCAAGTAGGAGCACATACGTGAGCATCGACAAGCCCGAGATCGACTTCCCCGAGGGCCCGGTTCCCACCGACCTGGAGATCGTGGACCTGTGGGAGGGCGACGGGCCGGTCGCCAAGGCCGGGGACATGGTCTCCGTGCACTACGTCGGCGTCTCCTACAGCACCGGTGAGGAGTTCGACGCGAGCTGGAACCGCGGCAAGCCGCTCCAGTTCCAGCTGGGTGTCGGCCAGGTCATTCCGGGCTGGGACAAGGGCGTGCAGGGCATGAAGGTCGGCGGCCGGCGCCGGCTGACCATCCCGCCGCACCTCGCCTACGGCGAGCGCGGCGCCGGCGGTGGCCGGATCGCGGCCAACGAGACGCTGATCTTCGTCTGCGACCTGGTCTCCGTCTGAGCGACCCCGCAGGACGTCCCGAGGGTCCGCACCGCCCGGCGGTGCGGACCCTCCGCTTTTGCGGTACGCACACAGGGCGGTACGGTCACCCGTTGGGAGCTAACGAGAGAGGGCGTCGATGGCGATTGCCAAGGCCGAGCGGCTGATGAATCTGGCGCTGTGCCTGCTGGGGACGCGACGCCCGCTGACCAAGTACGAGCTGCGGTCGTCGATCGAGGCGTACCGGGACGCGTTCGGCCCGGGGAACGCGTCCGACGACTCCTTCAACCGGATGTTCGAGCGGGACAAGGACGATCTGCGCGAGCTGGGGCTGGTCATCGAGACCGTCGACGGCATCGACGGCGAGGTCGGCTACCTCGCCCGCCGCGACAGCAACCGGCTGCCCCCGATCACCCTCGACGCCGAGGAGTCCGCGGCCCTCGGGCTGGCTGCCAAGGTCTGGCAGCAGGCCCGGCTGGCCGGGGCGGCCAGCGGCGCGCTGCAGAAGCTGCGGGCGGCCGGGATGCCGCTGGCCGGGGACCGCGACGACGTGGAGGCCGGGCAGCCGCACAGCGCGCTGGAGCCCCGCATCCCCACCCACGAGGCGGCCTTCGAACCGCTGATGCTGGCCTGCCGGGACCGCCGTCCGGTCGTCTTCGACTACCGCAAGTCCAACGCCGCCCGCCCCGAGCAGCGCCACCTCGAACCGTGGATCCTGGAGTGCTGGCGCGGCCACTGGTACGTCGCCGGCTGGGACCGCGACCGTGGCGCCGAGCGGGTCTTCAGGCTGTCCCGGATCACCGGCAAGGTCCGTTCCCGGCAGGGGAAGTTCACCGCTCCGGTGCCCGACCACGTCACCGTGCGGGAGACCGTCGAGCGCTGGGCGGGGGAGGCCGCGACCGGCACCGCGCGGATCAGGCTGCGCGCCGGGCACGGCTATCCGCTGCGCGCCCGGGCGCTGTCCGTCCGCGAACTGGACGGCGGCTGGGACGAGTTGGAGATCCCCTACGGCCACGGGCTGGACGCCTGGCTGGTGGAGTTCGGGCCCGATGTGGTCGTACTGGAGCCGGCGGAGCTGCGCACCGAGGTCGTCGACCGGCTGCGCGCGGTGGCCAAGGGCTGAAGGGGAACGGGACCATGGCTGTGAACGCGATCGACCAGACCCGCCGGATGCTGTCGCTGGTGACGTATCTGCGCGAGCGCCCCGGCGCCCGCGTCAGCGATGTCGCGCGCGCCTTCGGCATCACCGAGGACGAGCTGATCGCCGACCTCGACGTGCTGCCGATGTGCGGGACGAGCTTCCGCGGCGGCGACCTGATGGACATCGACACCGACGGCGACCGGATCTGGTGGCACAACCCCGACGACGTGGCCGAGCCGCTGCGGCTGGCCGCCGACGAGGCGACCGCGCTGCTGGTCGCCGCCCGCGCGGTGGCGACCCTCCCGGGGCTGCGCGAGGGCGACCGGCAGGCGCTGCTGCGGGCCACCGCCAAGTTGGAGGCGGCGGCCGGCGAGGTGGCCGGGGCCAGCTCGCGGCTGGCGGTGACCTTCGAGTCCGAGGGCGGGGTCTTCGCCGACGTGGACCGCGCCATCGCCGAGCGGCGCCGGCTGTGGCTGCGCTACTACTCCCCGGCGCGGGACGAGCTGACCGAGCGCGAGGTGGACCCGATCCGGCTGTTCGCCGTCGGCCACACCTACATGGAGGCGTGGTGCCGGCTCTCCGAGGCCCGGCGCACCTTCCGGCTCGACCGGGTCGCCGAGATCAGGCTGCTGGACGCGCCCGCCGACCCGCCGCCGGTCGAGCTGCGCGACCTGTCGGAGGGGCTGGTGCAGCCGGCGGCCGAGGATCCCGAGGTCTCCGTCGAGGTGGGGCCCGGCGGCCGGTGGGTCGCCGAGTACTACCCGCACGACAGCGCCGAGGAACTCCCCGACGGGGGGCTGCGGATCACGCTGCGCACGCCTGACCCGGCGTCGCTGCGGCGGCTGGCGCTGCGGCTGGGCGGGGACGGCCGGATCGTGTCGCCGCCGGCGCTCGCGCAGAGCGCTCGGGAGGCGGCCCGGCAGGCGCTCGCGGCGTACGGCGAGTGAGACCGGCCCGCCCTGGAGGCGGGCCGGCGCACCGATGACCGTAGGAGGCAGCGAAGGATGACGACCACGATGGCGACGACCACTCTGGCGGACATGACCGCGCCGGTGCTCTTCAAGGCGGCCTGCCCGCGGTGCCGTGGGCGCTTCGAACTGGCCTCGGACGCCTTCCGGCTGGCCATCGGCGCCAGCCGCCGCACCACCTTCTACTCCTTCACCTGCCCCGACTGCGAGTGCCCGGTGCGCAGGCCGGCCGGGGAGCGGATCGTGGAACTGCTCACCGGTGGCGGGGTGCGCACGCTGCGGCTGCACATCGGCTGATCGGGACGGACCGGATAGGCTCGGTCCCATGCTCTGGCCCATGATCGCTGTCGCCCTCGGGTTCCTGGGGATCGCCGTCCTCGGCGTCCTGTCCGTCCGCGTCTTCGCGGAGGTGCGGCGACTGGCCCGGGAGGTCGGCACCGCGAGCGAGCGGATCCAGCGGGCCGCGGAGGACCTGGAGCGGGCCGCGGTGCCGCTGGCCTCCCGGATGCACGACGTGGGGCAGGATCGGACCTGACGGCGGCGCGACCTCTGCTGCCGCGGGCGCCCGGACGGTAGGCTGCTGGGCGGTTCAGGCGGCCCGGTGGAGTGGGCAATCCGGAGTATGCACGGGGATTGCCGGACGTTCACCGCCGAACGTTACGATCGAGGCACCACCAGGACGCCGGTCCGACCCCCATCGGCAGGCACCACAGGACGCGCCGCCCAAGGCGAGAAGGTAGTCGCACATGCTAGCCAACCTGAGGCCCCTCGAGATCCTGCTGATCATCGCCGTGATCTTCCTGCTGTTCGGTGCGAAGAAGCTGCCCGACATGGCGCGTTCGCTCGGCAAGTCGGCCCGCATCCTCAAGAGCGAGGCCAAGGCGATGAAGAAGGAGAGCGAGGCGGAGAAGGCGGCAGAGGGCGGCGCCGCGTCCCAGGCTCCGGCCGACGCCGCGCAGGCGGCACCTCGTACGATTCAGGCTGCGCCCGGTGACGTGACCAGCTCGCGCCCCGTGGCCGAGCCGAACCGCACCAACCAGAGCTGACCGAGCCGATCCGGCCGCACCGACACCGTCGGCGCGGCTGACGCACGAGACGAGGACGTGGGTTGCCCAAGTCTGCCCGCAAGCAGCACAAGGACCCCGAGGGGCGGATGCCCCTCGGGGACCATCTCCGTGAGCTGCGCAACCGGCTGCTGAAATCGGTGCTGGCGATCCTCGTGATCACCGCTCTCGCCATGTGGCAGTACGAGCCGATCGCCCACTTCATCACCGGCCCGGTCGTCGACGCGGTCGGCTGCAAGGGGGGCGCCGGCGTCGGATCGCATCCGCACCCATGTGCGCAGATCACCGCCAACGGCCTGTTCGCGCCGTTCACGATCATGCTCAAGCTGTCGCTGACGGTGGGCCTGGTGCTCTCCAGTCCGCTGTGGCTCTACCAGCTCTGGGCGTTCCTCGCGCCGGGCCTGCACCGGCACGAGAAGAAGTACGCGCTGACCTTCGTGGCCGCCGGCGTACCGCTCTTCCTCGGTGGTGCCTACCTCGCCTACGCGGTGCTGCCGACCACCGCGGGTGCACTGGTCGGGCTGACGCCCCAGGACTGGACCAACCTCTTCCCCGCCGACGACTTCATCGACATCGTCACGCGGATGGTGCTGGTCTTCGGCTGCGCCTTCGAACTGCCCCTGTTGCTGGTGCTGCTCAACCTCGGCGGGGTGCTCACCGGCAAGCGCGTCCTGAGCTGGTGGCGGTTCATGGTGCTGGGCATCACGATCTTCGCGGCGCTCGCGACGCCGGGCGGTGACCCGCTGACCATGTCGCTGCTGACCCTGCCGATCGTGGCGCTGTACTTCGGCGCGGTGGGCATCTGCCTCCTCAACGACCGCCGGCGCGGCCGGTCCGATCCGGACGGGGGGCTGGCCGACGACGAGGCGTCCGAGCTCGACCTGACCCCGTCCGAGGTCGGTGAGATCGAACCGGTCGCGTCCCAGCGGATGCTGCCGGGGCAGGCCGGCGGCGAGCGCGGCGACGGTGAGCGCCGCGGTTACGACGACATCACCTGAGGTGGCGGGTAGTCGCGAGGTCACGTGAAGTGACGTACCGCTAAGCGGAATTGGCGGCCCCCGTGCTCATGGAGCGCGGGGGCCGTCCGCATGTCCGGGACGGTTCGGGCGGCCGGGCGGTGGGCCGCCGTAAAGATCGGGTCGTTGTCAGAGGTGGCCGGTAGTCTCGTAAGCACGATGACCGAGGACATGTCCCCTGCTGAGCGCTATGCCGCCGCCAAAGTCCGTGCGGCCGAGCAGGCCACCGCACTCGCGCCGTTCCGGGAGCTGTACGACTTCGACCTGGATCCGTACCAGGTCGAGGCGTGCCAGGCCCTGGAGGCCGGAAAGGGTGTGCTGGTCGCCGCTCCCACCGGATCCGGCAAGACGATCGTGGGCGAGTTCGCCGTCCACCTGGCCCTGACGCAGGGCCGCAAATGCTTCTACACCACGCCCATCAAGGCGTTGTCCAACCAGAAGTTCCAGGACCTGGTGGGGCGCTACGGCCCCGAGAAGGTCGGCCTGTTGACGGGCGACAACAGCGTCAACGGCGAGGCCCCGGTGATCGTGATGACCACCGAGGTGCTGCGGAACATGCTCTACGCCGGTTCGCAGTCGCTGGCCGGCCTGGGCTATGTGGTCATGGACGAGGTGCACTACCTCTCCGACCGGTTCCGCGGTGCGGTCTGGGAAGAGGTGATCATTCACCTCCCCGATTCGGTGACGCTGGTGTCGCTGTCGGCGACGGTCTCCAACGCCGAGGAGTTCGGCGACTGGCTGGACACCGTCCGCGGGGACACCGAGGTGATCGTCTCGGAGCACCGCCCGGTGCCGCTGTGGCAGCACGTCCTCGCGGGGCGCCGGATCTACGACCTCTTCGAGGAGCGGGACGGGGCCGCCGGCGGGCGCCGGGAGGTCAATCCCGATCTGGAGCGGCTGGCGCGGATGGAGAACAGCCGGCCGACGTTCGGCCGGGACAAGCGGCGCGGCCGCAATCTGCGCGAGGCCGACCGGGAGCGGGAGCGGCGGCAGCGCGCCCGGATCTGGACGCCGAGCCGGCCCGAGGTGATCGACCGGCTGGACAACGAGGGGCTGCTGCCGGCGATCACCTTCATCTTCAGCCGGGCCGGCTGCGAGGCGGCCGTCCAGCAGTGCCTGCACTCCGGCCTGCGGCTCAACGACGCCGAGGCGCGCGAGGAGGTCCGCCGGATAGTCGAGGCCCGCACGGCCGGCATCCCGGACGACGACCTGCACGTGCTCGGCTACTTCGAGTGGCTGGAGGGGCTCCAGCGGGGCATCGCGGCGCACCACGCCGGGATGCTGCCCACGTTCAAGGAGGTCGTCGAGGAGCTGTTCGTCAAGGGCCTGGTCAAGGCCGTCTTCGCGACCGAGACGCTGGCGCTGGGCATCAACATGCCGGCGCGTTCGGTGGTGCTGGAGAAGCTCGTCAAGTGGAACGGTGAGCAGCACGCCGACATCACCCCCGGCGAGTACACCCAGCTGACCGGTCGGGCCGGGCGGCGCGGCATCGACGTCGAGGGCCATGCGGTGGTGCTGTGGCAGCGGGGGATGAATCCGGCCGCGTTGGCCGGTCTCGCCGGGACGCGGACGTACCCGCTGCGGTCCTCCTTCAAGCCGTCGTACAACATGGCGGTCAACCTCGTCTCGCAGTTCGGGCGGCACCGCTCGCGGGAGCTGCTGGAGATGTCGTTCGCGCAGTTCCAGGCCGACAAGTCGGTCGTCGGGATCACCCGCCAGGTGCAGCGCAACGAGGAGGGCCTGGACGGTTACCGCGAGGCGATGGTCTGCCACCTCGGCGACTTCGAGGAGTACTCCCGGCTGCGGCGGGAGCTCAAGGACCGGGAGACCGAACTCGCCAAGCAGGGCGCGGTGCAGCGGCGGGCGGCGGCCGCCGCTGCGCTGGAGAAGCTCCGGCCGGGCGATGTCATCCATGTGCCGACGGGCAAGTACGCCGGGCTGGCGCTGGTGCTGGACCCGGGCATGCCGGCGGGGCGGACCGACCGCCACCGTGGCCCGGACGCCCAGGACGGCCCCCGGCCGCTGGTGCTCACCGCCGAGCGGCAGGTCAAGCGGCTCGCCTCGATGGACTTCCCGGTGCCGGTGACGGCCCTGGAGCGGATGCGGATCCCGCGCACCTTCAATGCCCGCAGTCCGCAGTCGCGCCGCGATCTGGCGTCCGCGCTGCGTACCAAGGCCGGTCATCTGGTGCCCGACCGGCACCGCCGGCCCCGTTCGGAGGCGGCCGACGACCGCGAGATCAACCAGCTGCGCAAGGACATCCGCGCCCATCCCTGCCACGGCTGCGACGAGCGCGAGGACCACGCCCGCTGGGCGGAGCGCTATCACCGGCTGCGGCGGGACACCCACCAGCTGGAGCGCCGGATCGAGGGCCGGACGAACACCATCGCCCGCACCTTCGACCGGATCTGCGCGCTGCTGACCGAGCTGGACTACCTGGAAGGCGACACGGTCACCGACGAGGGCCGCCGACTGGCCCGGCTCTACGGCGAGTTGGACCTGCTGGCCAGCGAGTGCCTGCGGGCCGGCGTCTGGGAGGGGCTCACCCCCGCGGAGCTGGCGGCCTGCGCCTCGGCGCTGGTCTACGAGGCGCGGCAGGCGGACGACGCGGTCGCGCCGAAGCTGCCGGCCGGCAAGGCGCAGGCCGCGCTGGCGGAGATGGTGCACATCTGGGGCCGGCTGGACGCCCTGGAGGAGCAGCACCGGATCAGTCAGGCGGAGGGCGTCGGCCAGCGCGAGCCCGATCTGGGCTTCGCCTGGGCCGCGTACCGCTGGACCTCCGGTTTCGGCCTGGACGAGGTGCTCGGCGAGGCGGACATGCCGGCCGGCGACTTCGTCCGCTGGTGCAAGCAGCTGGTGGACGTCCTGGGGCAGATCGCGGCGGCGGCACCGCCCGAGGGCACGGTCGCGCGGTCCGCGCGCAAGGCGATGGACGGGGTGCTGCGCGGGGTCGTGGCGTACTCGTCGGTGGGCTGACGGGCGGCCGGGCCGCGCCGTCGGAACGGGAGGTTCCGGCGGCGCGGCCCGGCGCGTTCGGTACGAACGGCGGTCAGGACGCCGTGCGCTGCGCGGTCTGCTCCTCGGCTGCCTTCCCGGCCCGTTCCGCGTCGCGCTTTGCGACCTCCTCGCGGACGAGCGGGATGACGTGCCGGCCGAAGTCGACGGCGTCGTCGAGCAGGTCGTAGCCGCGGGCGGAGAGGATGGTCACGCCCAGGTCGTAGTAGTCCAGGAGTGCCTGGGCGACGGTCTCCGGGGTGCCGACCAGGGCGGTGGAGTTGCCGGCGCCGCCGGTCTCCGCTGCGGTCGGCGTCCACAGCGCCCGGTCGTGCCGTTCGCCCCGCGCCGCCACCGCCAACAGCCGCTGGGAGCCGGCGTTCTGCGGGTTCGTCAACGGGTGCCGGCGGCTGAGGGCGCCGCCCGCCGTGCGGGCCTTGATCCGGGCCAGGGTGTGGTGCGCCTTCTCCCAGGCCAGTTCCTCGGTGGGCGCGATGATCGGCCGGAAGGCCACCTGGATCCTGGGCGCGTCGGTGCGGCCGGCCGCCGCGGCGGCCGCCTTGACCGAGGCGATCTGCTCGGCGGTCTGCGCCAGCGGTTCGCCCCACAGGCAGTAGATGTCCGCCTCGGCGCCGCCCGCCGCGTACGCCGCCGGCGAGGAGCCGCCGAACGACACCTGCGGATGCGGTTGTCGGACGGGGAAGGTGTCGGAGACGAAGTCCCAGAAGCGGTAGTGGGTGCCCTCGTGGTCGAAGGGCTGCCGGCTGGTCCAGGCCCGCTTGACGATCTGGATGTACTCGCGGGTGCGGGCGTAGCGCTCGTCCTTGGAGAGGGTGTCGCCCTCGCGGCGCTGCTCGTGGTCGTTGCCGCCGGTGATGAAGTGCACCGCGAGCCGGCCGTCGCTGATCCGGTCCAGGGTGGCGAAGGTCTTCGCGGCGAAGGTCGGGTAGGAGACGTTGGGGCGGTGCGCCACCAGCAGTTGGAGCGTGTCGGTGTGTGCCGCGACGTAGGCGGCGGCCGGGGAGGGGTCGGGGGAGCCCGACCCGTAGGCGAACAGGACCCGGTCCCAGCCGTAATCCTCGTGGGCGCGGGCGAGTTTGAGGGTGTAGTCCTTGTCGAAGGAGGCGCCGGAGCGCGGGGTGACTTCGGATCCGTCGTGGGTGGCGGCTATGCCGAGGAACTCGACAGGCATGGGTGCGGCCTCGTCTTCTCGTCGATCATGCGGGACGCACTGACGTGCGGAGGGCGCGACGTCGTCCGTGCGGGAGGCATGTTCATGCGGGATGCGCGGGAGAACCGGCATCAGGGGGCATGACGGTGGGCACGGGGGCGGAGGACCGCCCGGTGCGGCACCGGGACGTCAGAGGCGACAGGAGGCGGACCACACGCGACCGAAGTCGATGTGGTCCCGGGTGACCAGCGGTTGCTGAGGTCGCATGGAGCCAGTGGAACAGGCGGGTGTGCCTGTCGTCAACCAATTGTTTTGGCGTTGGCGTTGGCGCCTGCGGCTGGCTGCCTCCCACGTTGTCGGCTTCCCCGCCGCGGGGGTTGCTGTTTTTCGCGCCTGCGGCGCGGGTCCGCTGCGGTGCCGCTGCGCGGGGCTTGTCGGCCGCGGTGCCGGGTCTGTGGGGCGGTAGGGGTGTGCCGGACTGCTTCGCTTTACGTCCGGCACACCCCTACCGCCCCACAGACCCGTCCCC